>JAYTFO010000485.1:0-3735 GCA_043734305.1 Acidobacteriota bacterium
CTAAAATTGGTTTACTGGAAGGCGCTAGACATTGTATCCGAGGCGCAGCCTGGGCGGGTGCCTGTGATCTTTCAAGACGTTGTCCATTCGATCAGAACCAGAGAAGCTGATTGTGCGAGGGGGCTGGCCCACCTTTTCTCTAGCACGAAGGAGGCTGCCCCACTCGTCGCGGTTTTCGACGAGTGGGCACCACCGACCTCGGCCTCAAATTCGTTCATCACGAGTGCGAAAATCATTCGGTACAATCGACCGAGTAGCCCGCCCGTCGAGAAGAGCGACGGACGGGGCAGCCTTTGTCGGTTTAGGGGAAAGGCGGGCCAGCCCGCAATCCGGTAAAGCGCGGATTGTGTGAGCGCCCTGAAGATTGGGAGTGGAGCAGCTTTCTGCAATACTCAACCGGCTGCGGGGAAGGACGGTCGCGCTCGAATCCGAAGGGGCCGCGAGAAAACGTCAGGGAGCGGAAGGGAAAATTTTTCCCAGCATGCAAATGCCCCACTCAAGCCAAAAGACGGCTTGAATGGGCCACCCGCGGGCACACTGCTTCCACGTTAGGTCCCGTTGTGATCAAGCTGCGGTAGCTCTGCGCTGATTTTCCGAGTAGCTGCATTGCGCGAATTTTTGCCGCACTCAACTGGGCGCGAGTACAACTCAGAAGAAGCGAGCAGTCATTGTCGGAATAGCGTTCCAGCACGGACATCACGTATGCAAAACGGTCGAATGGAGGAAGCTTCACAATTTCGGCCATTTCGGCTGTTCCGCCGGAGCGATGATGGGCGATGCCGCTTGACTCCTCACTGTCCACGGCCCGCGGGCGAATCATTCGTACCGCATTTTGAACGATGACTCTTCGCGCCCAGGATTGCGCCCATTCCCTGAAAACCGTATTGGCCTTGGCCGAGTTATCCAAACCTTCGACGAAACATTTCTCGGCCATTCCATGGTCCCCCGTCAGCAAAAACGACAGCAGATATAACCGGTTCATATCCTTCTGGAATATCCCGCAGAAATCTGAATGGGTTGCATAACGCGTGATTGCATGACTTGTCGCCCGCATGAAATCTCCTTGAACCGTTCCTGTTTTCAACATCGCCGAGTTAGGATTAGATAAACATTGTTTTAAACGCTGTTCACTGTTGGATCGTGGCACTCCCGGCAACGATGCAGTTTTTTATTTAATTAATCAAAACTGAAAAAGGGCAATCTGGCGTTGCCAGAAATCACGATCGGATCCGCGAAGCGAGCGTCGAGCGAGGCATCTTTCGCCTTGTCGCTTTCGTTTTAAGCTCGCTATTGCCCTGTCGCAACCTTCCGAACTCGTTCGACGCGCCTTGCGGATTCGCACGTCCCAATGAAAAGCTGATGATGTAGTTGGCCAATTCCTCATCAGTCCTGCCGATCAGAATCGTCGGATCGAGCCGAACAAGCAGATGCTCGGACTCTCCGAAATATTTGATCTGCGCGATCACGGTATGCGCAACCAGACGAGTGGTTTCATGCGCGGCGGGCAGGTCCAAAATGCGTCCAATCACGCCGCACATTGCCTCGTATGCAGGCCTCATCGATTTTTCTGTAATCAACTCCATGGCCGGCGTAGGCCGCACCCTCTCCTGCTGCATCAGGATCTCGCACGCGGTTTCCTTCTTCTTTAAGTGCCGCAGAAATCCAATTACCAGATCGCGCAAGCGAGCCCTCGGATCAACACTTGGATCGTTGATTCCCTCCAACATGCTGAGTTTCGAGAGGTACATGGCACGGCGAATCACTTCAGTGTAGAGCTGCAATTTATCTCCGAAGTGATAATTGACCAGGGCCAGATTCACGCCAGCCCTTTTGCATATCTGGCGGACCGTCGCGCTGTAGTAACCAAATTCCACGAATACTTGTTGGGCAGCATCAAGAAGCTTCTCCCGAGTCTCGCACAGCGCGGCCGCGGGTTTGTCGGTGGAAGCCGCGAATCCATTTCGTCTTACTTTCATGGTAGTCATGGTAGGGGTAAGCTAGAGTTCGTCAGAGAAACCATTCACTCCCGCCTTCCTTTCCGGCTGAGAGTTGTGATTTTGAAGTTATACCCTCCGAAACACTTAAGCGAGAGAAAATATATTGCCCCCCCAACATCGCAGGCAGCATGCCCGGCTCCGCCATCGCTACCTTGCCCACAGCGTTCTTGCCGAGTCACGGCTTCCGTTATCCGGCACATTCTTTGTAAGTCTTTTTAAGAGAAATTCTCGGATCACCGCTCCACCTGCTCGTCCCGCAATACCGAGGGCGGCGTTGGTGAAAACCAATCCTGCTCCGCGATCGGCGTGTGGATAGTAAAGGTTCGACAGAAGTCCAGAGCCGAGATCTGCGAACAGGTAAGAATAGTTTGGCATGGGGCGTCTGCTGTCGCTGCGAGCAATCACCGCGAAGCTTAGTGCGTGTACCAGGCGTGACTTTTTTGTTCCCGACCCCTGATAGAAGTAGCGGGGATCCTGATGAAACAGAGAGGGAAAAACCGCATGGCTCAGGAAGCTGCTCGTAAGGCTGTCGCCATAAGCCGCGCCATAACGCTTGCCGTAGCCGGCGGCGCCTTGGCCGTAGCCACGGAACAGGTTCGTTGCTTGTCCAATACCAGCGGCGGCGCCGACGCCGATGAATGAGACCGGATCAAAGAATTCGTGCGCGGCCAGCGAGTACTTTTGCGCTGAGGTGAGAGGAGCGGCGTCGTAAACATAACTGGTATAAAAACTCGGAATTATCCCAGCTATGCGCTGTTTTTCCTCTGCTTTCACTTGTTCCGCGGCGATTTCTTCGGTTGGACGCACGGTAACCGATGTGTTCGCCATCGCAACCGGAAGCAAGATTCTCGGCAGTTCGTAAGCTTGTTGGCTTGAGACTGCTATTTCCGCGGATTGAAATGGCTCAAGGTCTTTGGCAATGATGTTCACGCGGTAGGAGCCAGAAGGGATGTGGCTGAAGCTGAATTCGCCGGCCGGGCCGGCGACCGTGCGGCGTTCTGCTCCCGTCGCGTCGTTGAGGCTTATCTGTGCGCCGGCAACGGTTGCACCCGTGACATCACACACGACGCCGAAAATCGTGGCCGAACCTTCTGAGCGGATCGTCTGTCCTGCTGAATTTTGCGCGGTTGCCTGAGGACGCGGCTCCTCCGGGAGGCTGCTTGCGCTCTCGGGAAAATCCGGCGCCGGCGAGGAAGCACGGCTGCTCGATGTGGACGCCTTAGTCATGTCCTGGGCGATAACCCTCGTTGGCTGAGTGGATAGCGCAGCAATGACAACTAAAGTCAGGCCTGACTGCCGAATTCGAAGATAAGAGTAGGTCACTTTTCTTTCACGTAGAGAAGGCATTCCATTTGCAATTCGCAAAAACTAGTTGAACAATGTTTTATACTATGTTTAACTGGATTGTCAAACTCATCGGGTAAGAGCGGCTCTATAGAGCCGCAGTTGCGATGTTTTGGGTTTCCGGGCTTTGGCGTCGGCGATTTCAGGCCCTGAAGGACCGACATTCCGGACAATTTACCCGACCACGAATGGTCGCTGTTTCACTACAATTCCGCGGAACAGCCGTTTCGCGAGTCACCAGGAAGACTTGAAGGTACTTCGGCAGTCCTTCGTCTGAAAAGGTGGGCCCCTGTGTATTTCAATTCAAGCGTCCGACCTTAATCCCTGCATGCTCGGTAAACCAAACCGCTCCGTCACTTCCCTGAGTAATTTTGTCGGGCTGGGAGCCTGCTGT
>JAYTFO010000486.1:0-1544 GCA_043734305.1 Acidobacteriota bacterium
AAGTGACCGTGGTGCATTTGATGGAAACGTTGATGGACCGCCAATTGGACGCGACCGGCGGCGACTACCTGAAGCGCAAGATAGAGAGCCTGGGCATCCGCGTGATGCTCCCGCAACAGACAGCGGCGTTATTCGGCAACGGCCGGGTGGACGGCTTGCGCTTTGCATCGGGCGAAGAACTGGAAGCCGATCTAGTGGTTATTGCCGCGGGCATCCGGCCTAACGCCGACCTGGGCCGCAAGGCGGGTCTCGAAGTGCGGCGCGGCATAGTCGTCAACGACTATATGGAGACATCCGATCCCCACATCTTCTCCGTCGGCGAATGCACTGAGCATCGGGGACAAACCTTTGGACTGGTCGCGCCGCTGTTCGAGCAGGGCCGGGTCCTGGCATCCACTCTTAAAGGAAGCCGCGACATCGCGTTTGCCGGCGCATCGCCCGCGACCAAACTCAAGATCATGGGCGTCGATATTTTCTCGGCCGGCTCCATCGATGAGTCCGCAGCGGGCGTGGAGACGGTGCGCTATGAAGATCCTTCGCTGGGCGTGTACAAGAAGTTGCTCCTTAAAGACAACCAGCTTCAGGGCATGATTCTGGTGGGCGACGTCGAGGACGAACACGTCTACATGGACTGGATGCGCAACGGTACGGACCTGACACCGCACCGCCGCCAAATTCTGTTCCCGCCACGAGATGCCGATCCGGGGCTGGAAGTGGCCGCGATGCCCGATAGCGATACTATTTGCGGATGCAATGGCGTGCGCAAGGGGGATATAGTCCAGGCGATTCACGCCCACGGCATCACGACGCTGGCCGGACTCAAGGAGCGCACGCGCGCGTCCACCAGTTGCGGAACCTGCACCGGGCTGTGCGAAAAACTCTTGCGTGCGGTGACACCCGATTTCCAGGAAGAGACCAAGACCACGTTGTGTTCCTGTCTGCCGTTTTCCTACGAACAACTGCGCGATATGATTCGCGGACAGAAACTCAAGTCAGTCGAAGAAGTGCTGAACATCTACGGCAATCGCAAGGGCTGCGAGGTGTGCAAGCCGGCGCTGAGCTATCTGCTCGATATGGTGTGGTGCGGAGATCACGAGGAAGACCGTTCCGCACGCTTCATCAACGACCGCGTCCACGCCAACATTCAGAAGGACGGAACCTTCTCCGTGATACCTCGCATGCGCGGCGGCGTCACGACGCCCGATGAATTGCGGCGCATTGCCGATGTCGCCGACAAATACAAAGTGCCGATGGTAAAAGTGACCGGAAGCCAGCGCATCGATCTGCTCGGCATCAAGAAGGCCGATCTGCCGAACGTATGGGCCGACTTGGGCATGCCTTCGGGGCAAGCCTACACCAAGGGTGTCCGCATGGTGAAAACCTGCGTGGGCACGGAGTTCTGCCGCTTCGGTGTACAGGATTCGACGCGCGCCGGCATCGAACTGGAGCGGCGCCTGGAGAATCTGTTCACGCCACATAAGTTCAAGATGGGCGTGGTGGGATGTCCGCGAAACTGCGCGGAGGCGACGGTGAAGGATTTGGGA
>JAYTFO010000487.1:0-7662 GCA_043734305.1 Acidobacteriota bacterium
GCGTCCACGATCGCGACGGCATACTTGCCGGGCGGGAGGCTGTTGAGGACAAAGACGGCGCTATCCCGAGTCTGGCCATTGGCTCCGAAAACGCCGCACAAAAATTCGGCCCGCGGCAGCGGCTGGGTGCCTTCCAATGTCAGCAAGAACGGCGGTCGTACGGTGGGCTGGGCACCCGCCATGGCAGGTTGGTTCTCTTTGACCACGGCCTCGATTCCGCCGAAGTCCGCCGCCAAGGAGGGAATGGCATTCTGCCGGAGGGCCGGCGACTCCCCGTGGGCGAACATCTTGAAGTAGCGCGTGGCGGATGTTTCGAGCGCGGTGCGGACCGGCGCGTCCATATCGGCGACGGTCTGGCAGGTTTGCGCTTCGGCGCCCACTGCGAACCCCACCATCATCATCCAGAGCGGCGCCAGCCACCATCCCGCATGCCGGCGTTTCCAGAGCGCCTTGTCGAGTACTTTGGGCAAAGGACCGTTTCCCGGGCTCCATTTTACGCTGCCGCCAAGCTGGAGGCCTGTAAATGCTTGTAGAAGTTATACCTTCAAAAGGGCCAGACGGTCGTAATAACGCAAGAAATAAGACCCTCGAACGTTCTTCAAACGGTGCTAAGATTTAGCTGAAGCCTGCCTGGTTGCAAGGGTTGCGGGCGCGGTTTCTGGGGGCTCTTCATGTTCGGGACAGGCAAGAGAATTCCGTTGATCTCGTTGGGTCTCCCCCTGTTGGCAGCCTGCTCTTTCGGACAAACTCCCTCGCATCATCCAGGCATGAAGGTCATGAGGCCGGGAGCCAACCGGACCCTTGTGACAGTGCCCACGTCCACAGTGCCGAGCGCGCCCGCTGCCCCGCTTACTCTGGCGCAGCTTCCATCGACTCCTCCGCAGGTGAGCTATCAGGGTGGGATGCTTACCATCGTGGCGGAGAATGCGAGTTTGGGTGACATCCTGCGCGAAGTGCATCGCAGCACCGGGGCAGCGATCGAAGTCCCGGGCAACGCGAACGAACGTGTGGTCGCAAAGATTGGTCCGGGACCGGCGCGGGACGTGCTCGCGGAGTTGCTGAACGGCTCCGCTTTCAACTATGTGATGATTGGGTCGGCGACCGATCCGACGACTCTGGCGAGCGTGATGCTGACCACGAAATCCGGGGGCGGAGCCCAGAGTGCGGCCCCTGTCTATGAGCCTCCCCCGCAGTATGTGCCGCAGCAAGCCGTCATGGCGCCGGGGACGGGTCCGGGTGGGCCAGTCGTGCAGCAGCCCGCCAGCGACGAAGAGGCCGATGCCGAAGACAAAGACGACGAAGAGGCCGACCAGAATCAAACCGCAGGCCAGGCTCAAAACGGCGCCGCGCCCACTCCGGACGGATCGCAACCACCCAACGCTGGCCCCAAAACTCCTGAGCAGATTCTGGAGATGCTTCGTCAGCACTCCAATGGGCAGCCGATCCCTCATCTACCCAATCAGCCGCCCGACAATAATTAGAAACGCGGCGTCCCTCATGGGCGAAAGCACGCGTACTTATTTTGGGACTTCTGGCGGTACGGCTGAAGCCTGCCCTCCCGAAAGGTGTTTTTGAGACGGGCTTCTAGCTGAAACTAGTGGGACTGCTGCTTATTGAAGAACAGGCTTAGTCGCCGCTGGCGGAACTCTGTTGAGCGACGAGTACGGGACGTGGGCGAAGCGCGGGGCGTGAAGGATTGCAGGCTGCCAGCAGTCCAGTCAAAGCGTAGTAGGCGCTGAAGACGCCGAGGGCGACTCCGATAATTGCAGTACCACCAATCGCAAGAACAATCAGAAGGGCGTTCACAGGTCGATCACCTTTACGAGCGGCCGCCTGGATTTTTTCCAGCGGCCAAATGTTTACTCTACCCGCGTTTGACGCCCGTTTCTGTTAACGACTAGGATACGGTAGTCGAACTGCGTACATTCACTCTCCAACATTTCTGGGGGCCCCGTCCACGTTACGGAAGTCCAATATTGCGTCTAATTTTCTCGTCTGATGGCGATTACTAAGATTTCAGTGCGCGGCGCGCGCCAGCACAACCTGAAGAACATCGACGTGGAGATCCCACGGAACACCCTCACGGTGATCACCGGGTTGAGCGGCTCAGGCAAGTCTTCGCTCGCATTCGACACGATTTACGCTGAAGGGCAGCGCCGCTACGTGGAAACCCTCTCTGCATATGCGCGGCAGTTTCTCGATCAGATGGAGCGGCCCGACGTGGATGCCATCGACGGACTGAGCCCGTCCATTTCGATTGAACAGAAGACGACCAGTCGCAGTCCGCGTTCCACCGTCGGCACCATCACGGAAATCTACGACTACTTGCGGCTGCTTTATTCGTCGATCGGAGTGCCGCATTGTCCGACTTGCGGCAAGCCCATCACGCGGCAGTCGGCGGAGCAGATCGTGCAGCGTGTGATGGCGCTCACGCCGGACGATCGCGTGATGATCATGGCTCCCATCGTGCGCGGCCGCAAAGGCGAATTCAAAAAAGAGATGGAGAAGCTCGTCCAGCACGGGTTTAATCGCGCGCGCGTCGATGGTGAACTGGTCGGCTTGGAAGACGACCTCAAACTCGATAAGCGGAAGAATCACACCATCGAAGTGGTGATTGATCGGCTGCTGGTCAAGGCGGGTATTGAACATCGCCTGGAACTTTCCGTGGGCCTGGCGATGAAACTGGGCGGCGGTTTGGTGCTGGTTTCTGTCGTGAATGGGGATGAGACGCTTTATTCCTCGCGCCTCGCCTGTCCGGACTGCGGGATCAGCGTGCCGCAACTGGAGCCGCGGTCGTTTTCGTTTAACAGTTCCTATGGAGCTTGCCCGGAGTGTCACGGGCTGGGCAGCCGCTACGATTTCGATCCGGCAAAGGTGATCGTGGACTGGTCGAAGCCCGTGCTCGATGGTGGGCTTGGTCCGGGATCGGCTTCGCAAAATCTGACGCACGGATTGCAATTGGTGGCCGAAGCTTACAAGATCGATCTGACTACACCGTTTGAAAAATTTCCCGACAAGATTCAGAACATCCTGCTCTACGGCGAACCGGCGCGCGGCGGCAAGACTGGCTTCCTGGGAATCCTCGGACACCTCAAACAAAATCTCGAGGCTTCCAGTTCCGATACGTACCGTGAATATCTTCTGGACTACATGTCGGCGACGCAATGCGCGGTGTGTCATGGAAACCGGCTGCGTCCGGAGAGCCTGGCGGTGAAAGTGAACGGCATGTCGATCTCCGATTTCACGGCGATGCCGGTTTCGCGGACGCTGGAGACGGCGCGCAAAATCAAACTAGCGGGAAGGGAAGAGACCATTGCCGGCCGCATCGTGCATGAAATCACCGAACGCCTTCAGTTTCTGCACGAAGTTGGCCTGGGGTACATTTCGCTCAGCCGATCGGCAGCCACGCTTTCGGGCGGAGAAGGACAGCGCATTCGCCTGGCGACTCAGATCGGATCGAAATTGCGGGGAGTGCTCTATGTGCTGGATGAGCCGTCGATTGGCTTGCATCACCGCGATAATGGACGCTTGCTGGCCGCGCTCGAAAACCTGCGTGATCTCGGCAACACCGTGCTGGTGGTCGAACATGACGAGGAAACCATCCGGCGCGCCGACTACGTGATCGACCTCGGACCGGGCGCCGGCCGTCACGGTGGCGAGCTCGTTGCGAGCGGCACTCCGGAGCAGATCATCGCTTCCGCCGGTTCTCTGACCGGCGCGTACATGTCGGGACGCCAGCGAATCACGATGTTGGCCGAGCGCCGCAGCCCCAACGGCAAGGCGATCACGGTCCTCGGAGCGCGTGAAAATAATCTGAAAAATCTCGACGTAGTCTTTCCTCTCGGGGTGATGACGGTTGTGACGGGCGTTTCGGGGTCGGGCAAATCCACGCTCGTCAACGACATCCTCTACCGCGCATTGGCGAAGCAGTTGTACCGTTCGCGCGAAGAGCCCGGCGCGCACAAGTCGATCAGCGGGTCTGAACTGGTCGACAAAGTAATTCGCATTGACCAGTCGCCCATCGGACGCACTCCGCGCTCGAATCCGGCAACGTACACAGGAATGTTTTCCCAGATTCGCGATCTCTATGCCATGCTGCCCGAGTCGCGCGAACGCGGATACAAGCCTGGGCGATTCTCCTTCAACGTCTCTGGTGGACGCTGCGAAGCCTGCCAGGGCGAAGGCCAGCGCCGCATCGAGATGAATTTCCTGCCCGATGTGTACGTACAGTGCGAAGTCTGCGGTGGCCGTCGCTACAATCACGAGACGCTGGCGGTGCGGTACAAGGGATGCTCGATCGCCGATTTGCTCGAATCTTCGGTCTCTGACGCGCTCGCGATTCTGGAAAATATTCCGCAGGTAAAACAAAAATTGCAAACGCTGGTGGATGTCGGCCTGGGATACATTCATCTCGGTCAATCTGCTGTGACGCTCTCTGGCGGCGAAGCGCAGCGCATCAAGCTGGGCCGCGAACTGAGCAAGCGCCAGACTGGCAAGACTCTTTACCTGCTCGACGAGCCGACCACCGGCCTGCACTTTGACGACGTCCGCAAGTTGCTTGACGTGTTGCACCGGCTCACGGACCTGGGAAATTCGGTGATCATCATCGAGCACAATCTCGATGTGATCCGGAACGCCGACTGGGTGCTCGATCTCGGCCCCGAAGGCGGAGAAGAAGGCGGACGCATTGTCGCCCAGGGAACTCCGGAGCAGGTCGCGCGCGTGAAGAAGTCCTACACTGGACAGGCGCTCGCGATATATTTCAACGGCGCGAAGCCGGGCGTGAACTCACAACCCAGTCCGCAGGAAGTCCATTGAACGAGTTTCCTGAAAATCCGGAGGCGGTGCCGGTAGTGCTCTCCGAAGTGGCGCCGCAGAGCGCGACCGACTTGCTGTCTGTCGTTCCCGCCCCGCCGAGTGATCCGGCCTGGAACGGCTGGGATTTGGTAAAGCTGCTTTCGATCACGATTGTCGCGCTGGCCATCAGCATGATTGGAGTGTTGCTTGCCGCCCGAAGCTGGAGTCACCCTCATCGCGATGTGACGGAATTGGCGCGCAACGCCGTCGTTGTTGTGTTGGGACAGGGGATCGGATACCTGATCGTGTTTGCGTACATGTATATTCTCGTGACGCGCGAACGCCGGCGGCCTGATTTTTTGGCGGCGATCCACTGGAACTGGCCGGCTAATCCCGCGACGTACATGATGTGGGGAATTGTGCTTTCCGTAGCCTTGCAAGCCCTGGCGCATGTGTTGCCGATCCCTAAGGACCTGCCGATCGACAATTTTTTCCGTACGCCCGCCGAAGCCTGGGTGGTAACGATCTTCGGCATCACGCTGGCTCCGGTGATGGAGGAACTTCTGTTTCGCGCCTTCCTTTATCCCGTACTCAAGCGGCAGTTGGGTATGGGTGGCGCGGTCCTGCTGACTGCGGTGGGCTTTGCGTTGTTGCATGGTTCGCAGTTGAAATTCGCGTGGGGACCGCTCCTCGTGATTTTTTTGGTAGGCCTGGTTCTAACTCTCGCAAGGGCGCGAAAGAATTCAGTTGCCGCCAGCCTGCTGATGCACGTCGCCTACAACAGCACGATTTCTGTTTTGATGTTTATCGGTACCGATGGGTTTAGGCATCTGGAGAAACTCAATCAGTAGCAGTTCTCAGTTCCCGGTTCTCAGTTCTCAGTGTTCGGATTTGGTGGACTTTTACTGAGAACTGGGAACTGAGAACTGAGAACTGCTTTCTGCTATTGTAGAAATCCATGTCCATCGCACGACAAGACCTTTTGGAGATGCTGGCGCGGAAGTCGTTTCGCCTGGGCGAATTCAAGTTGTCGTCGGGTGGAACCAGCGACTACTACGTCGACTGTCGCACCACGACGCTCGACGCCCGCGGTGCACAGCTCACGGGCCACGTTTTTCTCGAGGAAATCCGCGAACAGGCATGGGAAGCCGATGCCATTGGGGGCCTCACGATGGGCGCGGACCCGATCGTTGTCGCGGTCGCAATTAGCAGTGGCTCGATTCACGGCTTTCTGGTGCGCAAGGCGGAGAAACAGCACGGCACGGGACGCCGCATCGAAGGTTTTGCCGAGAAAGGCGCGCGCGTGGTGATCGTGGACGATGTATGTACAACCGGATCGTCCACCGTGCAAGCCATCGAAGCCGCCCGCGAATTCGGATTCGAAGTCATCGGCGTGATGTGCCTGGTCGAACGTCAGGAAGCCGGTGGACGGAAGGATGTAGAAAAAGCCGCAGCGCCCGTGCCGTTTGTTTCGATCTTTACGGCGCATGATGTACGAAAGAAGCATTTGGCACTTGGCACTTAGCACTTGGCAAAAAACTTACAAGACTTAGCCAAGTGCCAAGTGCCAAGCGCCAAGCGCCAAGTGCTAAGAGCCAAGTGCCAAGCGCCAAGCGCCAAGCGCCAAGTGCGAACGACTAACGGCCAACGACTAACTCATGATTCAAACTCTCGAATGGACCGACCAGGGCGTGCGCTTCATCGATCAGACGAAGCTGCCGACGGAAGAAGTGTATGTAAACTGCACGACTCATCAGCAGGTTGCGGACGTGATCCGCAATATGGTGGTGCGCGGCGCGCCCGCGATTGGCGTGGCCGCTGCGATGGGCATCGCGCTCGGGGTGAAGAACTCGAAGGCCGAGAATGGCGCTGAACTCAAGAAAGAGTTCGACGAAATTTGCGAGATCATTCGCCAGACGCGTCCGACGGCGGTGAATTTGTTCTGGGCAATTCGGCGCATGCAGGAGAAATTTGAAACGCTGCGCGTCCGTCCGATTGCGCAGATCAAACAATCGCTCATCGAAGAAGGACAGCGCATGCACGCCGAAGACATCGCCGCGAATCAGGCGATGGGACGCCACGGCGCAGCGCTGATGCCCGCCAGCGGAGGCGTGCTCACGCACTGCAATGCCGGAGCGCTCGCTACCGCGGGTTACGGGACCGCGCTGGGCGTGATCCGGGCAGCGATTGAACAGGGAAAGAAAATCCACGTCTATGCGGATGAGACGCGGCCATTCCTGCAAGGCTCACGCCTGACCGCGTGGGAGTTGATGAAGGACGGCATTCCGACCACCGTCATTTCCGACAACATGGCAGGCGCGATGATGAAGCAGGGCAAGATTGGCGCGATCGTCGTGGGCGCCGATCGCATCGCCGCGAATGGAGATGTCGCCAACAAGATCGGCACTTACACGGTCGCGGTGCTGGCGAAGGAGCACGGCATACCGTTTTACGTGGCCGCACCGATTTCGACGGTCGATCTGGAAACGCCCGATGGCAGCGGGATTCCGATCGAGCAACGCAATCCCAGAGAAGTTACGCACATTGCCGGCAAGCAGATGGTTCCGGACGGCGTCGAGATCGAGAACCCCGCTTTCGATGTGACTCCCGCAAAATACGTCAACGCGATCATCACCGAGCGTGGGATTGCGCGCGCGCCGTACGCCGAGTCTCTTCGGCAACTAGCGCAAGAATCCACCAGCAAAGATTCGTAGAGACGCGGCTTGCCGCGTCTCCGTCAGAGCTACCTAAAACGCCTCCCATGTCCACCATCTCTCAATCGCAGTTCACCTTCGAGAGCGGCAACAAGCCGATCCGCATCGACGCGTACCTGCCGGATTCGGGCGGAAAACATCCGGCGGTGCT
>JAYTFO010000488.1:0-5776 GCA_043734305.1 Acidobacteriota bacterium
ATCACCACGGACGTAATCGTCGTACACAGCTTTGACGAACTGACCGCGCTCGGGCGCGACAAAGTTGCCGGCAAGATTGTCCTCTTCAATGTTAGGTACGACACGCGCAAAGCCCAGGCTGGCCTTGCCTTCGACGCCTACGGAGAAGCGGTCATCTATCGCGCCAAGGGCGGACAGGCCGTCGCAGCATTAGGCGGCAGCGCTGCTCTGGTTCGGTCGGTTGGAGGCGCGGAATATCGTCTGCCCCACACAGGATTCAGTTTTCCCGCGCCCGTTCCCGCCGCCGCGCTCGCCGCCGAAGATGCCGACCTGATCGACCATCTCGCCGCGCAAGGCCGCGTCCGCATGCACCTTACGCTCACGCCCCAACGTCTGCCCGATACGAAGGGCTACAACGTCGTGGCCGACATCAAGGGAAGCGAGCATCCCGAACAGATCGTCGTCGTCTCCGGCCATCTCGATTCCTGGGATCTTGGCCGCGGCGCCATCGATGACGGAGCCGGGGTGGTCATCTCAATGGCCACCGCCGAAATACTTCAGCGCCTGCACATCCGCCCGCGCCGCACCCTGCGCGTGATTGCCTGGATGGACGAAGAAAACGGCGGAGGTGGTCACGAAGCTTACGCCAAGTCCCATGCCGCGGAGATGGTGAATCACGTCGCCGCCATCGAGAGCGACGCCGGCGCCGGACACCCACTCGGCTTCTCGGCAAAAATGTCGCCTGCCGCTGTGACCGCGCTGCGCCCCATCATGGAGGTTCTGCAGCCGGTTGGTTCCAACGTGCTGCGACCCACCAACTTCAGCCCTGGGTCCGACATCGAACCGCTGGTTGACGCCGGCGTCCCCGGCCTCGGCATCATTCAGGACGGCCGCAAATATTTCGATTACCATCACACCGCCGCCGACACGCTCGACAAAGTCGATCCCCAGGACCTCCGCGAAAATGCCGCCGCCATGGCCGTGATGGGATACGCACTGGCTGCCATGCCCGATCCGCTGCCGCGATAGTTAAGGTCAGAGGTAAGAGGTCAGATTGCAGAGGTAAAAAGCTCATGGATTCACAGCGCCGCTTGTGCCGTGAGATTCTAACCTCATGCGATCTGACCTCTAACCTCTGACCTTGTCTTCACCTCTGCAATCTGACCTCTCACCTCTGACCTCAGTTGACGCCCTTTCGCGCCACGAATACCATATCTGTTTGGCTTAACCAGAACGACGGGCGCTGAGAGCGGCAATCATGGACAAGAAGAAGTTGGAGCACTTTAGAAAGACGCTGGAAACGCGGCAAAAAGAATTGCGTCACATGGTGACCCGCAACCAGCAGGACGGTCGTACTGCCGACGACGAAGCCACCCAGGACGTCGCCGATCGCGCCGCCAGTTCCTACAACAAAGAATTTCTTTTCAGCCAGAGCAACAACGACCGGCAATTGCTCCTGCTGGTGGACGGCGCTCTGGCTCGCCTCCGCGAAGGCAACTTCGGGGAATGTGTTTCCTGCGGAAAAGAGATTAACGCCAAACGCCTGGAAGCCGTGCCGTGGACGCGCCACTGCATCGAGTGCCAGGAAAAAGCCGAGCAGGGCCTGCTCGAAAGCGCCCACTAAGGCAGGTCGGGTCCAGCCCGGGTTTCCTTTGTAAACCTTCGTGCCCTTGGTGGCTCACGTTTTTTTCGCAAATTAAGCCGCGCCATCCGTCCAGCGCACTTTGACGCTCGTAAAACCGCCCTGTTAAACTAAAAGATTGTCACTCCACTTTTGAGCGAAGAAGGAAGCTTGTGCGCGCAGAGACCCGGCATCAACTGAAAGAAGACCGCTTTAGCAAGGCCACGCTACATGCGGCCGAGCAGACCGCCCACTGGACGGTCGAGCACCAGTCCAAACTCCTCATCGCAGGCATCGTAGTAGCTGTAATTGCACTGCTTGGGTTCGGCGGCTGGTACTACCTGAACTCGCAGGACGAAAAGGCGAGCCTTGAACTCGGCAGCGCGAGCCGAGTGCTCGATCAGCCGGTGCGTCCGGTTGGAGTGCCCGCACAGCCCGGCTTCCCGAGCTTTGCCTCGGCTCAGGAACGAGCCACCGAAGCCCGCAAGCATTTTCAAGCGGTCGTCGACAAGTATCCCCACACCCGCACCGCCGATATGGCGCGCTATTATGTCGGGCTTACCTCATCCCAACTCGCCGACAACGCCGCCGCCGAGCGCAATCTCCAGGAAGTTGCGGGCTCGTCCAATAAAGACCTGGCTTCGTTAGCGAAGCTGGCGCTGGCTTCTGTATTCAGGGCCGAGAACAAAGACCCGCAGGCCATCGACTATTACAAACAGCTGATCGATAAGCCAACCACCGCGGTGAACAAGATCACGGCGCAACTGGAGCTGGCGAACTTCTACGAGGGCCGCCAAAAACCCGACGAGGCGAAACGGATCTACGATCAGATCCAAAAGGAAAACCCTGCCTCCGAAGCCTCCTCGCTCGCCCAACAACGCGCCGCCAAACTGAAGTAGGGAACTCTGCTAACCTACGCGCCCGCAATCTGACGCAGGCATGCAGTGAGCCGCTCCGCATCCTTTGCGGAGTTGTACACATGCGGAGTCACCCGTATGGAACTTCCGCGCACGCTGACGAACACTTTCTGACGCGCAAGAATATCGAGTAGTCCTGCAGGAACGCCCTCCTTCCTGCGTAAGCAGAGATAGTGCGGAGCGCGCAGCTCTTCCCGAGGAGACGAGAATCCAACTCCGGCTGCGTCGGCTGCCAGTTGACGGTTGATCGCGCCCGCCGTGTCCGAGATTTCCGCGACGCCCCATTCCAGCACCTGCTGCATGGCTCGCATGGCCGCCGGCAACAGCCCAAAATTCGACCGTTCTCCCATGTCGAAGCGGCGCGCGCCCTCATCGTAGCCGGTGGTATACAAAATCAGGCTGGAGAAATCACGGGCATTCGCGCGCTGAATCCAGTTCTCTTCGAGCGGACGGCCCCCGTGCCACTTCGGCGCGACGTAGAGAATCCCCGTTGTGTAAGGCCCCATCAACCATTTGTAGTTGGCCGCAACTGCGAAGTCGGGCTGCACTTCACGCACACTGAAAGGCAGCGCTCCCAGCGACTGCGTTAGATCGAGCACCAGAGCCGCACCAATCTTTCGGCAAGCCTCTCCGATGCGAATCAGGTTGAGTCGGCCTCCGCTCGTCCACTGCACGTTGGGAAGCGCCGCGATCGCGACCTCATCCGTCAGCGACTGCAATACCGCCGCGGTCCAGTCGTCGTCTTCCGGCCACTCAACAATCTTGAGCGCGGCCCCACGATCTTCCGCCAGGCGCTGCCACGGATAATAGTTCGACGGGAACTGCTCATCGAGCACGAGAATGCGTTGCCCTTTGCGGACCGGCAAATTCAGCGCCGCAGTTGCGATGCCGTAACTCGCCGACGAAACAATGGCCACGCAGTCCGCTGGCGTATCGAGGAATCGCGCGGCCGTCGTGCGAAACTCTTCCGCTCCGCTGAAAAACTTGTCGGGAGTAATTTCCCACGGATGCTCCTTGCGAGCCAAACCCGCGTTCCCAGCCTCCGCAGCCGCCCGCATCAGCGGCGACATATAAGCGCAGTTCAGGTAGGTGACGTCGTCGGGAATATCAAAAAGATGGCGCTGACAGGGAATCATGGACGGTCGCTATCGTCGACACTTCCAAAGGCCAAGCTACCGCTTGTCCGGCGCCGGTCGCGCATTGGAGGTCCAACGATTCACAATATCATGAATGGCGTTGATGACCAGCTGCGGCTCGTCGTTCTGAATGTAGTGACGCGAATTTGGTGCCAGCACGTGCTTGCCGTCAGGAAGTTTTGCCAGCAATTCTTTGTGAAGTTCCAATTTCAGATCCTGCTCCAGCGGATTGCCGGGAAATTCAGGATTCTTTTTTGTCCCGGTGAGCAGAACGACAGGCACGTTCGGCAAGGGGAGAGCGTCGTCTTCGGCCTTACCATTCTTCAGGCCGGCATTCATCTCAGCCACGACCGCAGGGGGCATGTTGGGCATGGCATCATCCAGAGCCTTCTGACGAGCCGCCCAATCGGCCGCCGTCATGCGGGCGTGCAGCCTCTCAATCAGACGGCCTCCTTCCGGATCGACGAGCACTAACCCGGCAACTTCCGCCGGGTAGGTATGCGCGAAGACCTGGACAAGCGTCCCGCCAAGGGAATGGCCAACCAGAATGTAGGGAGCAGCAATGTTCGCGGCATGTAGAAGGGAATGCAGATCCGCAACCATCGTCGTTATGGTGGTGGGCTGCGACGTGGGATCCGACTGGCCGATGCCGGCGCGATCATAAACGACAGTACGCGCGAACCGTGCCACCTGAGGCTGCACATCGTTCCAGGTAGCCAGCTCCTCGCCGAGGCCCGACTCAAACACAACCGCCGCCGCACCCGCTCCCGCCTGAGCGATGTGCAGCCGGCGACCCCCGATATCTACTTTCTTGTCCAACTGCGGTTGCGCCATGCACAGCGACCCAACCATCCCCAAAAAGATGAGTGTCGCAGGCAGCCGCGTCCTTGATAAATTAGCAGCGATCATTCGGTTCGTCTCCCAACTGGTTAGTACGGATCGACGGGCGAAGAGTTCCACATAAACGACCAAAGGATTATTCTCGATGAACACATTCGGCAAAGCGTGCTGTGCAATCGTCCTGTTTCTTGCTGTTGTGTTGACGCCACACGCGTTCGCACAGGCCGGGGCCCCGGGCTCTCCAGCTTTCGCCCGCGCTCAGCATTTGAAGCGCGGCATCAATCTCAGCGAATGGTTCGCCCAAGTCTGGGACAAGCGCGGCTACACGCAGGAGCACTTTGATGCCTGGACCACGGCCGACGACATCGCGCTCGTCAAGTCGATGGGATTCGATCATGTGCGCCTGAGCGTGAATCCGCAGCCGATGTTCACAAAGAACCAGCCGCAAAAACTCCCGCCGGAGTACCTCGGCTATCTCGATGCGGCAGTGAAGATGATCGTCGACCACGGACTGGTCGTCGTCATCGACATGCACCCGCAGAGCGACTTCAAACAACACCTGGTAACCGACGACACTTCCGTTGAGCAATTCGCCGACTTCTGGCGTGCCGTCGCACAACACTATTCCACGTGGGACCCCGATCGCGTGATTTTCGAAATCATGAACGAACCGGAGTTCACCGATCCTTACCGCTGGTGGGGCGTGCAAGCGAAGCTGGCAACAGCGATCCGTGAAGGGGCTCCGCATCACACCATCATCGCCGCCGGAGCGCGCTGGTCGGACGACGACGATTTGCTATTTCAGGAACCGCTGCGCGATCCCAACATCATTTACAACTTTCATTTTTACGAGCCGCATATCTTCACACATCAGGGAGCGACTTGGGGCGAATATTACTGGCACTGGTTGAAGGGACTGCATTATCCGTCCACGCCAGAGTCGGCGGAACAAGTCGCGGCGCTCGTGCCGAACGAAGCAGAACGCCTGCGCGTCATCCGCTACGGCCACGAGCACTGGGACGCCGCCCGCATCGAGTCTGAGATGAAGCAAGCCGCCACATGGGCCAACCGGCACGGCGTTCCGCTCGTCTGCAACGAGTTCGGAGTGTATCGGATGGCCGATCCGCAAGACCGCACCGCATGGCTTCACGACGTCCGCGTTGCCCTCGAACACAACAATATCGGCTGGACAATGTGGGACTACTCCGGATCGTTCGGCGTGGTTACAAAAAAAGAAGGGAAAGCTGTGGCGGATGAAAGCGTGTTGCGGGCGCTGGGGCTGA
>JAYTFO010000489.1:0-5745 GCA_043734305.1 Acidobacteriota bacterium
GGCCATAAGACGGAAGCCGTATATCGACCGTATGCGATTGTCTGTGAGGCTGATCTGACGGAAGGTCTCAAGAAGCTCGCGGTCCTAGAGCAATCTCAGCGGTGGAAATCAGAGTTAAGCCACAGTTCCGCCACAACTTCGAGAATTTCGAGTCAAAATCCTCAAATTACGCGGGAAAATATGGCGGTGGGGCTAGTCTTGTGCCAACCTGTCTCTGCCTGTAATTCCCTGCAACAGAGAAAAATACAGGGAAAACTCGCCGCTGATGTCCCTCATTGGCGCACTGAACTCGTGAATCGCCACATTCATCGAGGCTTTCCTTGTGCTTGAGGCAATTTTCATAATTGACGGAACAGGGATTTAACAGGGAATTTCCCGCAAGGGCAGTTGCACCGGACTATACACCCTTGTCGTTGGAAAGGTCCTGATACTGCATCCCAAGCTGCGTGGAGTATATGCCGGCGTACACGAGTGGTGTCATTGAGACAACTGCCCAGTGCCGTGCATAGTGTCGGATCTGGTCTCCATAGAGAACGCGCAGTGCGGCGAGCGGCAAGCGATCAGTTTTGTAGTCGATCAGATGCCAGCCGTTCGAATTTCTGTAGAGCAAATCGATGACACCGGTGAGCAGACGGGTGGTGTGTCATCGGCAATCGTGATACAGAAGGGAACCTCGACGAGGCGCTTCTCTGCGGCCAGGGCCTCTCGCCAGATTTCTGACAGTCCTCACCCGTTCAACCGTGCCCACGGCGATCGGCGCCATCGCCAGCAATTCAGGATTGTAAAGCTTTGTGTCGCACTGTCTGACTGACCTGCGCATTCGCTGTTGCATCGATTAAATCCTTTTCGAATGCTCCATGTACGGTCAGGCCATCATCGTTCACCCCTCACAAGTGGGTCACGTGCACTCGGTGCGCCATCGACGGGATGCCCTTGTTGTCAGTCAGGAAGAGCATGTACCACCCTTGTGGAGCGATGTCCGGCTCGCCGGTGAGTGTCACCCGTAACATGTTACCTGATGAAGCAACGAGGGGCAGATCCACGAGGCGCTGTCCGTTATTAAACGAATGCGTAGTCACGCCATTCCGAATGAGGCTCGCCCAACGGATGCTGCTGGCCTGGGGGGACAAGATTTCGATGTCCTGGCCATAGTGCCATTCCTCGAGAGCGGCAGTGATCATGGGGCGGGGGCCTTTAAAGAGATAGGGTGGGCTGTAAATGTCGAGCCGCATTTCCTCATTGAGCGGGTCCTTGCCCCATTCCACATGGGTGCCCTCCGCAGGGTTGCCACCGGCGACAACGACACGTCCGTCGGGCAGCAGCAGGGCCACCGAATGGTACAAGCGGGGAACCTTGGAAGACGCGACGAGGGTCCAGGTGTCGGTGACCGGATCGTAGATCTCGGATTGAAGGGTGGGCGTCAGTCGGCTCTCTCTCGCAAGGCCCCCGCCGGTGACGAGCACTGTGCGGTCTGGAAGGAGCACCGCGTTGACGTGTGTACGGGGCAGATTCATGGGTGCCGCCTGGCGGAACTGCGGATGAGGAGCCTTGAGGTCGATGACGTCAACCGCGGCGGTAGCGTCGAGGATGCCCTCATCGCCAACCCCCCCGCCCATGATCATGGCTTTCTGGTCTTGGGCGGGTGGCAGTAGCACACTAGCAGACTGTTTTCGGGATCCGGCTTCGCTCAGTCCCCCCAGCAAGGTCACGGCCACCTGGCCATGGGCGATGTCGAGCAGGCACGGCCCAATGGGAACGTCCGGACCCTCGACCAGCCCGCCAGTAAATAAGAGCCTGCCATCAGCCATGAGGAACAAGTGGGCATACAGGGGCAGGCCAGGAAAGTGGGGGGGGAGATGAAGCATCTGCCAAGTGTCGGCCTGCGGTGAGTAAACCTCAATCGTGTCATTAAGGTTGCCGTCCTCATTCAGACCGCTGACGGCCAGGACTCGTCCATCTCCAAGCGTAACCAGCGTGGGGTACCAGCGGCCACGAGCCATGTGCCCGGCCCGGGTCCATTTCTGAGTAATAGGGTTAAATAGAACCGCGTCGGCGCGGCCGGAAACATGGCCGGGGTAGGACAGGGTACCGCCGGCGGACAACAGCCGCCCGTCGGCGAGGAGGCTGTCGCCACCGCAGAAGAAGTCGAACACCTTTCCATCGTCGCCCTTGATCGCGACCGGGTGGAAGAAATTCTCGTCGCCGTTTGTGGGTGTGACCGTCGGGTTCCACACGACACTCGTATAGATCTTTTTGTCGAGGCTGCCGAAGTCCGGGCTCTCCTGCCGCTGTTTGACGTTGCCGGAGCCGGCGAAGAACATCACGTTCCCGGTGTGCAGCACGGCCGCATGCACGGCCAGCACCTCGGAGTTGAACGAAAGATCCGTCCAGGAGCCAGCGGAGGACGGGTCGGGGTCGAGGTCGAGCACCCGGTACAGAGCCGCATTCTGGCCGATTGGATCGTCGACGAACATCGCGATCAGCTTGTGCTTACCGGCGACCTCCATGACGGCGATACCTCCGCCGGCGTTTTCCCAGGAGAACCATTTAGGGAGCACGGTCCAAAAACCCCACCCGTTTTTCTGGACTTGGCCGTTCACGTCGAGCTTCTTGCCGATCTTATAAAACCCCTGGTTGAGACCAGGTGGGTTATCGATCTGGTACACGACGATGTCGGTGGTCCCCGTTCCCAGGTCGGTGACAGTGATGTTCCCCGCCTGATTCTCGAAGGGGAACCAGTCCGGCACCTGCTGCCACTCGCTCCACCCGCCCGTGACGGCCCCGGCCGTATCGAGCTTACGACCGACGCGAAAGTAGCCTTGGTTCTTCCCAGGAGGGTTGTCGACCATGAAGACGATCAACTCAGGTCGGCCGTCCCCGTCGAGGTCGGCGACCGCTACGCCTCCGTGCTGATTCTCAAACGAAAACCAGTCGGGAATCGGCGTCCACGCGCTCCAGCCGCCCGTAACGGCACCGCCCGCGTCGAGCTTGTAGCCGATGCGGTAGTATCCCTGGTTCTGCCCCGCAGGGCTGTCGATCATGAAGACGATCAACTCAGGGCGGCCGTCGCTATCGAGGTCGACCACCGCCACGCCGGCACCCTGGTTCTCGAAGGAGAACCAGTCGGGCACTTCCATCCAGCCGCTCCATCCGCCTGTTGGCGTACCATCTGCTCTTATGCCTTTACCAATCTTGTAGAAACCCCGGTTCTGCCCTGGCGGGTTATCGACCATCAGAACCACGAGGTCATGGGCACCGCTACCGCTAAGGTCCGCCAGTGCTATTCCAGCGCCCTGATTCTCGAAGGAGAACCAGTCAGGAATCGTAATGAAACCATTTGGCACGATCAGCCCCCCTCTTACTAATAGATCCTTGGTCCCTATCCCGGCAGAGGGTCACAGGATCATTCAATGCTGAATAATGAGCTTCCACTGAAGTGGCCGCGACTGTGCTTTCTGAGATACCGATGGTCTTGGCCAACCAACGTCGGACTCATTCCATACAAAGCTCCTCAGTTCGCAAACCCGCATCCGGCTCCATCAAGCGCCCGATTCCTTCCTGCCAAGCGCAAAGTTCACAAACTCCTTCAGGCCAAAGACTTTGCCATCACCAATCGTGGGCTTCCAAGTCGGGTCTTGATTGAGGAACGATTGACTATCATAGGTCAGAAGGCCCGCGAAGGTCTCGGCGACAATTCGACCACCAACCGGACCCAAAAGATTCGATCTCACATTTGATAGTCCAGGGGCGGGGTGCTGTTCGGTTTCTGCAAGACAATAGGCCCATAACGGACAGTTGTCCTTGAATGCAGGGCTTATGCTCTCGATGGACTGGACTTCAGGATCGTCCTGAAATTTGCCAATGTGTATTGGGCTTATGACAGTCTGGCCCATCGCTTTGGCGACAGATTCTCCCGAGGGAAGTCTGAGCCTCCATCCACGGACCAGGTTTCTTTCTGCTAAAGAAGGGATGATTAAATCGGCCACATCGGGGGGGAGATCACCGAGCGGGAACACGATCGAAGGGTCGATGCGATAGGCCATTTGTAGCCGTCGCTTGTTTCCTTCTAGCTGTTGAGGAGAAGGATCTTTGCCGTCAGGCAGCTTGCCTCTGCCGTCAAGCATGACTCCATTGGGCCGCAACTCGATATCGATGAAGCGGGCCCAATCCAAGGCCCAATCGCTAGCGGGGGCCATGAACCCTCGCAGACTCTTGGGCCGCTCCGGAAGACCTTCCTGCCCGAAGATGGGCAAGAGCGTATTTCCGTCGTTAAGACGATAGCCGGGACGTACCATGGAGTGGCCGAAGCGATAAGCGGCCACGGAGAACTCGAATGGCATGAAGGCTTCGTCTCGAGCGTGATAGAACTTCAATACAGGCGGGTTTACGGCAATCGACGAATGGGCAGCTAGGTGAGGGAACACCTCGTGCAAAGTCTTCTTATTTATAAGTTTCACCAGGAAATCGTTGAGGAGCATCCACTGGTAGTGGTAGCGGAGGGTGCGTTGGGCATCGGGGAAGTTGAGCTTTTTGTCGTCGATGAGACGGTTATGAAACTGGAGAAATAAACCTTGTAGCTGGCTGATAAGTGTGTTTTCGTCGTTTCGTGGGTCGCCGATGACCGCGCGCGCCGGCTGCTTCGGCGCATTGTTTCGGGCCAGGTCTCTGGCTTTAGGATTCAACGGACCACCACCGGTCAGAGGATTGCCGAGAAGGAACTTCGCGTGTCCCGCGCCGCTAGAGAAGTCGTAAAGATATGGTTGGTCGTCGGGACCGCGGCCATAGATATTGTCGAGGTCGAATTTCGGCGTACGATAATCCACTAGGCCGTCGGGGTCGTTCTGCTGCTGGAGACTACTCGAAGGATCAAAGGTGATGTCGTGATCGACAAATTGGCCAAGGTAAGTGTAAAGGGCAGGAATACCGCTCTCCTCCGCGTCCGGGCCATCCTTCGGCTTGTCGTCTGTCGCGACCATAGCTTTGCCGAGCAATTTAAGATTGGCCTGCGTCTCTGCGTCGTTCCCTCCAAACTCCGCGGGAGGTAATGCTCGGAATAATCGTCCAAAGGCACCACCGAAAAGCAACGAACTGCGTGATAGGCCTAAGCCACGTACGCCTCGACCATGGGGGGTAGAATTTCTCAAGTTCATGAGTGTCTCCTCGTGTTCCTAATGATTCGTGATGATTTTCTACACAGCAAAATATTGCCAGTTGAAAGTTGGTCTACCTAGAGAGGATGCCCGCTTTGAGACGAGACGGTCAGGTGAAGCGAAGAGACTAAAATCACAAGTAAATTCCCGTGAACAGCCGATTTGGAATCTACTTATACCATACGAAGCAAAGAACATGTTTCAAAAATTTCTCACAGATGCATAGAAGCGAGAAGGTGAAGGGGGGACCGCAGTATCCGTAAAGATACTGCGGTTATCTTTTCTGATACAGACATAGCTGCTGGAAGATAATGACCACCGCTCTGCGGGATCCGTGGAGGAAGTCGAGTTGCTGGTATTGTCGGCACTATTTCTCCAGGGCCCTATCGTCAACCTTGCCAACACCATGGAGACAAACCAGTCCCCCCAGCCTTCACCAGGCCCAACAGATCCTCTCCCCAAACCGACCTCCCCGTCACCGGGGCCCCCTGAGCCGAAATTGCCGAACCAGATTCTGCCCTGCACCTAGGAGACATGATGACCAAAAAGATTATCGGTCTGCTCGCCGTGCTACTCAGTGCTCCTGCTTTGGCCA
>JAYTFO010000490.1:0-3267 GCA_043734305.1 Acidobacteriota bacterium
CCCGCTCGGCTGATGGACACGGGCGAAACGTCAGTGTATCAGCGACGGTCCTCAGTCTCGAACACAACGCAAACGCGACCAAAGTAATCGCCGCGGATAGGTTAAATTTAATGAGTGTGGGCGCGTAGCTCAGCTGGTAGAGCAACGCCCTTTTAAGGCGTGGGTCGCAGGTTCGAACCCTGCCGCGCTCACCAATTTAGACTCCGCATGAACGGGGCCTCCGCGAGGAGGCCCTAAATTTTATGGACAAAATGCACGCAAACAAAATGACAACCATTCGCTGTCAGGCCGTGCTGTTCGACATGGACGGAGTGCTGGTGGATTCCACCGATGCTGTGGCCCGCGTCTGGCGGAAGTGGGCGATCGCGCGGGGATTCGATCCGGATCACGTCGTGAGCGCGGCGCATGGCCGGCCCAGTATCGACACCGTTCGGGATTTCCTGCCCCACGCAGACAGTCAAACCGAAAACCTTGAAGTGGAGCGACAGGAGATTGAGGACCTCGAAGGCGTGGTCGCCATTCCGGGGGCGCAAGCGCTGGTACGGAGTCTGCCAGCCGGTCGCTGGACAGTGGTCACTTCGGCTACGCGTCCTCTTGCCGAAGTGCGGCTTCGGGCGGCGGGCATCCCGCTCGTTCCGACTCTGATTACCTCGGGTGACATTCAACGTGGCAAGCCCGATCCGGAGCCTTACTTGAAAGCGGCTGCTCTGCTGCGCTATCCCGCTTCGGAGTGTGTGGTGATCGAAGACGCGCTCGCTGGAATCCGCGCGGGCAAGGCCGCTGGAGCGCGTGTAATCGGGTTCCCCACCACTTCGGAGAGGGCGGAACTGGAACGGGCAGGTGCGGATTGGGTGGTGCGCAACTGTGCCGCGATCGCCGCCACTTTCGATGGAGGCAGCCTGGTTCTCACACTCGATGCAGAATCGCTCACATAAGGTATGTGACGAATATCATTTGTGTGTGTGATGCATGTCATTTGCGCATCTGATTCGGCTCGTCTAAAATCCTGAGTTCTCTAAAAGCACCAGCAGGGCGCATTTGAAGGCGCGGGCGTAGAACGCGCCGGGCGCGGACAGGCAGGGGACTCTTGATCATCGGTGTTCCGAAAGAGATTTATCCCGGAGAGCGGCGGGTTGCGCTGGTACCGGCCGTTCTCCCGACACTCACCAAAGCAGGTTTCGAAGTCCACGTGCAGGCTGGGGCGGGAATCGAAGCCGGATATCCCGACTCGCAATACTCCGACAAGGGCGCCAAGATCGTTGCCGACCGGCAGTCGGTGTTTTCGGCGGCCGACATCATCGTGCAGGTCTTGTGTTATGGATCGAACGACATCACCGGCAAACAGGACGTCCCGCTTTTCCATCGCGATCAGATCCTAATCGGATTCCTGCGCCCATTCGGCGAACGCGAAGTCGCGCAGGAAATCGCGCAGGCCGGCGTGACGTCATTCTCGGTCGAACTGATGCCGCGCACCACACGCGCGCAAAGCATGGACGCGCTTTCGTCGATGGGGACGATCTGCGGTTACAAGGCGGTGCTGGTTGCGGCCAATTCGCATCTGCGCATTTTCCCCATGATGACCACCGCCGCCGGAACCATCACGCCCGCGCGCGTGTTTGTGATTGGCGCGGGCGTTGCCGGATTGCAGGCCATCGCCACCGCGCGGCGTCTGGGTGCGGTGATCTCCGCCTACGATCTACGGCCTGCGGCGAAAGAACAGGTGCAGAGCCTGGGCGGACGTTTCGTCGAACTGCCGATTGAGGCGAAAGACGCGCAGGATGCTCGCGGTTATGCCACAGCACAGGGAGAAGATTTCTATCGCCGCCAGCGCGAACTGCTCGGTCAGGTCGTCCAGGAGAGCGATGTCGTGATTACCGCCGCCGTCATTCCCGGCAAAAAATCGCCGGTGCTGGTGACGGAAGACATGGTCAAGGGGATGGCGCCGGGTTCAGTGATTCTGGATCTGGCGGCGGAGCGGGGCGGCAATTGCGAGATTACGGAACGAGGGCAAACCGTGGTGAAGCACGGCGTGACCATCATCGGCGCGATCAATCTCGCGACCGGCATTCCCTATCATGCCAGCCAGATGTATGCCAAGAACATGACGAACTTCCTGACTCACTTGATCAAGGATCAAAAACTTAATCTGAACCTGCAAGATGAAATTGTGCGGGAGACGCTTGTGACGCATGGCGGTGAGATTGTGAATGCGCGCGTGCGTGAGTTCCTTGCTTTGCCCGCGCTGGTCGCGAAGAGTTGACCCGCGCGGAGTAGACCGCGCTTGGACCGGAGGATAGATGGCCAGCAGTTCGAACCTGATTGATTCGCTCTTCATCTTTGTGCTGGCGGGATTCATCGGATTTGAAGTCATCCGGCGAGTTTCGCCGCTGCTGCATACACCCCTGATGTCGCTCACCAATGCCCTCGACGCAATCGCGGTCGTGGGCGCCATCGTGCTCGTAGGGCAGGGAGAAACCAAACTCGCGACGACCCTGGGATTCATCGCCGTGGTCGCCGCCACCAGCAACATCGTGGGCGGCTTCCTGATCACGGACCGCATGCTGAAGATGTTCAAATCCAGCCGGCCCGCGGGTAAGCCATGAACCCAGAAATCACAGGCATCGTCATTGAAGTCATTTATCTGATCGCGAGCGTGCTGTTCATCTTCTCGCTGAAGTGGATGAGTTCGCCAACCACGGCGCGGCACGGCATCTGGGCCGGCGAAGCGGGCATGTTGCTGGCCATTTGCGGCACGCTGCTGCACCACGGCATCGTCGACTTCCGCATGATCGCGATTGCGCTCGTGCTCGGCACCGTCATCGGCATTCCGCTGGGGCGTGTTGCGATGACGGCCGTCCCGCAGCGAACCGCGCTCAGTCACGCTTTCGGAGCACTCTGCGTGACCCTGGTCGGCACCGCTGAATTCTACCTGCGGTCGCCGCACATCTCGCCGTTCCTGATGTCCGTGCTGTCGTTGGAAGTAATACTCGGCGGACTCACGATTACGGGCAGCTTGATGGCGGCCGGCAAGTTGCAGGAAATCCTCCCGCAGCGCCCGCTCACTTACAAGGGACAGAACCTCGTTAACTTCCTACTGCTCGCGGTGGCCGCGGTCATCGCGGTGTATCTCGTCATGCATCCGGAAGCACGCAGCTTGTTTCCGTTTATGATCCTGATCGCGCTGGCGTTTGGCGTGTTACTGATCATCCCGATCGGCGGCGCGGATATGCCGACCGTGATCTCGCTCTTGAACGGCTACGCCGGATT
>JAYTFO010000491.1:0-3833 GCA_043734305.1 Acidobacteriota bacterium
CGACCTAGTCAACGCAGCAGTCTGATGGATTTGGACGTGAGCCGAACACTATCCTTCGTAATAAGCTCCGAGTCGGCGGGAGCATTGCCGAACGCAAAACTGATTCTTTGCTCCTGCAATTCTGCCTCCGTCACGGGATTGTCGCGCGATGCATCCAATAGACGCATCAATTCCGGATCTGGCGCGGTGACATTTTGAAACTGCTTGCGATCAGCCATAACACCCTCTTGCACGTTAGATGTACCCAGGCATCATAACGCCGCAGGGAGTTCCATGGGCCTGTGAATTTCTTGGCGGGTTTCCCTATATGGCACCGGTCTGCAATTAAAACACTTTCACGTGGAACGTAAGATACTTCTTCGGATTCTCGCGAATGGCTTTCACGAGTTCCCGCGACTCCACCAACATTTGATTGCTGTTGTTATAAAGCGCCGGGTCTTTCAACAACATTCCCACCGAACCTTCGCCCTTCTCCAATCGATCCGTGAGAGAGGCCAGGTTGTTCATCGTCGTCTGGAGTTTGTCGGCGAATTCCTTGTCATGCGCGAATTTGCCCAGAGCGCCCTTGCCCGCGTTGATGTCGTCGGTCAACTGCCGCATGTTGGCAATAGTTTTGTTCGCGTTGTTATAGAGCTCTTCATCCTTGAGCAGCTTACCCGCCGTGCCTTTCCCCTGCTGCAGCTCGTTGACCAGCAGATTCACTTTGTCGATGGCGGCGATGGCTTTCTTATACGCTTCATCGCTGGTCAAGAGCGGGCCGAGGGAACCTTTCCCGCTCTGGATATCCTCCATCAAGCTTTTGAACTCACTCACCGTCGAGCTCAGCCGATCGTAGAGTGCCGGATCGTAAATCAGCTTGCCGATCGACCCCTTCCCGCTTTCGACAAAGGCCACGATGCGGTCGAGCCGCTTCAGCAGTGCATCCATATTTTGTAAAGTGCTCTGGCTGGCTCGAACCACGTCCTGAATGTCGGGATGATCGCGGGTAGCGAGCGTGTCTCCATCCACGGCTTCCGGCCCCGTGGCAGTGACGCTGCTGATATCAATGTAGGTCTCGCCCAGCACTCCGGCAGTGGCCAGCGAGGTCACCGAATCCTTGCGCAGGTTGAACGCAAACTTGGTGTTGACCTTCATGATCACCTGGACCGGAGTCCCAGGATGGTCCGGAACCAGCCGGATGCTTTGCACGTTGCCGATGTCGACGCCTTCCAGCCGCACCGGCGCTCCGATGCGCAGCCCTCCGGAATTGTCGAAATAAGACGTGAGCGTGATTTTCTTCGTGAAAACCCCGCCTGTACCACTCATGAGAAAAATCAGGACGGCAAGAATGATGGCAGCGAACAGGACAGTGAGTCCGACGCGGAGCTGCGACCACTTTAATTGCTTTTGACTAGGCACGGTGGTTGGCGAAACATCAGCAGGTCATCATAACAAAAGGCGGCGACGTTGCCAGGTTTTACGGTTTGGAGAATTCGTTTCACAATGCATCAAAATCGCATACGCCCTTGGGTGGTGCAGCGTTTCAGCGTTGCGATGGGTGGTGGGGCGGGACCGGAACGCACATTCAACGACTTACAACTGTTTTCTATAAGTTATAGATCGCGAGAGTGTCCGCCGGGAGCGCCTCCGCCCGACTCCGAGGTCCGGCCGTCGCGTACAGTGCCCCGTATTTGCGTCAGGGTGCCCTCAGGGGCTTCATCAAAGGCCGGGACAGCCCTGAGGCTGTACTCGATCTTTGCGGGCGCCCGGGAGCGTCCTGGTGCGTTCTGCTATAGCATAGAGATATAGCAGTGTGAAATTGGACTGCTCCTCCCGACAGCTTCTAATTCGTTTCCAACTGACCGGACGGCTTCAGCGTCCGCGACAGCCCCATGGCCACCAGGTACGCGACCGCACCACAGGCCAGCGTGAAGTTCAATCCCCAGTAGATGGCGATCACCATGGCGAGCACCGACCCGAGCACGCTGGACGCCGCGTTCATCGCCCAGGCCCACTCGACTGCGTTCCCCGTTGCTTCTCCGGCCAGAGAGTCCGCGTTGGACAACGCGCGCAGTCCGGTGGGGAAGGGCATCCCCATGGCGAGTCCCAGAGGAATGAGGATCAAGCCGCTGATCAGCACTTTCAATTCAAAACGCAATCCGACGAGCGCATTCAGCAATCCTGGCAGGAACAACACGTACATGCAGATGGCGCCCACCAAGAGCAGTAAAGGCAGCCATACTCGGGCCGGTTCAGGCAGCCAACGCCGTGAAAGCAGGCTACCAGCGCCGCTCGAGAGGAGGAGCAGAAAGATTACTACTGTTAAAGCATAGGTCGGATGCCCGAGGAAAAGAACAAAGCGCTGTATGAAAGCAATCTCCACGAGGATGAAACCCAGACCCACAGCTACGAAATAGAGAAGTTGTATCCAGCCGCGGCCAGACGAAGCGTGGCCTCCGGTGCCGAAAATCATCGGCAGAATCAGGAATACCAGCACCGCCGCCAGCGAGATCAGGAACACCATCCCGAGCACCGCGACGCCGAGGTTTACTTTCCAGTCGATTCCTTCGCGCAGGCCCGCATCCCCGAAAGCCTGCTTGATCTTGAGAGTGAAGAAGAAAAACGGCGCGTTGTCCGTAACCGGAGCCACGTTGTAGGCATACTCTTTTGCGAACGCCCACGGATCGTTGCGGGCGATGAGCGCGGAAAAGGGATTGACTCCCGGAGCCGATGGCAGGTAAATCGGTTCGAGGTTCTCGTGTTGCTCAAGGTGGGCAACGACCGCCGCCTCCTCATCCGCCGAGAACGGAGACTTCTTGGCCAGCACCACGACCGGGATACCGTCCTCGTCGAGTTCTCCCTCCGAGACCACGATGAAGTTGCGCGCGGGGTTGGCGACGCCGAGTTGATGCAGAGCCTCCATCGCAACGGAGACCACTCGCAGCGCCTCGCGGGGCTGATGAAATTCCCAGCGCGTGATCGCGATCATGCCATCCGGCTTCAGGTGCTCAAAATATTCGCGGAAGGCGTCGGCCGTATAAAGGCTGTTCTCGCTCAGCGCGAACGCGCCCGCGGCGGTGGAAGCCCACGTGTCCACCAGCGTCATCTGGATGACATCGTATTGCGACTGCGAATTCCGTACGAACGAGCGGCCGTCGGTGACGTGAATGTGGACATCGGGCCGTTCGTAGAGATGATAGGAATAGTCGGCGTATTCACCGCGCATCACGGTGTTGGCGATGATCGGATTGATCTCAATTCCGGTCACGTTCGGGCTGCCGTTGGCGAGCGCGCGCAACACGTCCACGCCACCGCCCGGACCAATAATGGCAAAGTCGCCGCGCGGCCGCAGTACATTTGCCAGCGCGGGCGGCGCCGACATCAGATTCTTTTCCCATTCGCTGCCCTGCCACTTATTCAGGTCGGCATTCATGATGTAGGTCGAGGCGTCGGCATCAATCACTACCGCCTTCGCGCCGCCCTGGTTATCTACCTCCACGCGAGAGATTGCGTTCCAGCGCGCGAACTCAACCCACGAGCGATCCCGGAGGACGCCCTTCGCATAAATGACGTCGATCAGCCGGCCGGAGTGGTTGAAAATAATGAGCAGCAGCAGCAGCGCAGGAATAATGGACTGCAAATCGAAGCCGTAGAAAAACGGGAACGGCCCGCGCTTGGGATGTTTCCGTTTCCAGATCATTGCGGCCACGCCCGAAGTAAAGCCCGCAAACAGAATGGCGTTCGGCCCGCCCATCCAATTCAGAATGGGTACCACCGCCAGGCAGGCCATCGCTCCGCCCAGCAAGTCCGCACCGTAGAGTCGCGTTACGTGCCGCGTCTCGCGGGCAAAGACC
>JAYTFO010000492.1:0-5120 GCA_043734305.1 Acidobacteriota bacterium
ACGGTGTGTCCATCGTTGCCCATCACGGGGACATATCCTTCCGCGAGGAGGTTGCGCAGGTCGACCAGCATTTCCACGTGTCCGGCCATGAAGCCGAAGGGAATCGGCTGATGCAGGAAAACATTCAGGTAAGGATCGGCTTGTCCGGCAGACGAATTGAACAAGTCGACGGGCGTCAGCGCCGGACCGCTGGTCCAGCGATACGAGGCAATCCAGCGGGTCTTCGAACTTGGAATCGTGCCGCTGAATTTGGCGGCGACGGAGTGATGGCGCTGGGTGCGCATCCAGTCGCGCGCGTCCTGCAGTTGTATATCGGAACGCGTTAAGTCCAGCGTACCGCCGTAGGCATAGTCGAGAGTCGCGGTCAGGTCGGCCAGCAACTTCCGCTGCAAGACCAGCCGCATGCCGCTCGTCTCCAAGTCATTGCCCTGATAGCTGAACGTACCTGAGTAGACGTCAGAAAGCACATCGCCCGAAGGCGCGTCCAATTCGCCAACCCCGGTCAGGACTGGGTCGACCACGCGGTCAGAATAAAACGCCCCTTGCAGGTTGGTCTTGCCGAAGCGCTGAGAGACCGACACTTCCTGATGCCGAGCTTTTTCCAGGGCAGACGCGTAGTTGGCAATGCTCATGCGCGGCCCGGTCGCGGTCAGGTCCGACGGCGACGAATCGAATCCCTTTTCCATCCGCGTATTCGGGATGGAGCTGGTGTACTGGTATTCAATCAACGTATCCGGAGTGAGGTGCAGATCGGCGGAGCCGAAGGGCGCAAATGAATTCACGCGGCCCATGAACTGAATGGTCTGCAGCTCGCTGCCAAACTTCAATTCCAGAATGTCGCCCACCGTCATCCGGTCGGAAGTCCTCAGCGACAGCGACTGGAGTAACGCTCCGCGAAGATTGTTGACGTCCGGCGAAGTGAGCCGACGCACGGTCAACGCAACGGTCGGCTCGAAGCCGTTGCTGAAATGGCTGCTGTAGGTGGTCCGCAGCACTGCATCCGGGACGCCACTGCCATAGCCGACATTGCCGTTCAATCGCAGAGTTCCGGTCGACGTCATCGAGCGCTCGAGCGAAAACCCGGTGCTCATGTCCGAGCCGCCGCCGAAGCCATTCGACTCCGAACCGGCCATGAACATCAAAGAACCTTTCAGGTCGTGGTCATTGCCTTCGCTGGCAATGGCGGTGGTGCCGTCCGGCAACACGCGCAGGATGGAACGGTTGGAAACCGACCGGAGCGTCCACTTCCAGTCATCGTCATCGGCGGGACCGCGCAACGGGCCGAACTGAATGGCCTCGAAGAGAGTGGTCAACGTGACATTAACCATCAGCTTTGCGCCCGGACGCAAGCCTACCTTTTCGCGCAGTGCGGGAAGAAAAGAAGGCGCGCTTACTTTCAGATTGTAGGTGCCAGGTAAAAGACCGGAAATGGAATAGAAGCCGCGGTCGTCGGTGAACACTCTGGAATTGAGGACTGCCGAGCCAAGCAGCTCGACGGCCGCGCCCATCTGCGGCACTCCGCCGGCATTGCGAACGTATCCGGAGATCGTGCCGGGCGTGGCCGTGGACCACGCCGGAAGCGCCAGGCCCATGACGACCATGAGAAACCCGAGCTTGCGGAACATATCTCCCCCTACCACCCCAGGAAACTACGCTGCCAGTCTACTCCACGACAAAGGTTGCCGAAGGATCGACCGTCTGCTTGGAAACGTTGTCGTTTACTTTGATCTCGATTTTATACGAACCGGGCTGTAAATTCGCCGCTGCCAGGGTCTTCTGCAGCGTAACCTGATCGCCCACATTGCCCATGGTTTCGGTCGACTCCACGGTGTGAATCACGGCCTTGTTGGTGGCCGAATCGGTCACGTTGTACTCGATCGTCGCCGACGGCTTGTGGGTCTTCTCGTCGACGGTCAGATTGTAAACCTGCATCCAGAAATTCAGCTTCTGGTTGCGCTTGAACGAAACGGGTTTGCCGTCCGAAGGCGCGACTCGTGGACGCACCTTGGTCGCTCCGATTACGAAATTGCCAGTGCCGACATTTTTCGCGGCCACGGGCTCCATCTGATCGGCCAGGATCAGCGATGAATTGCTCAAGCGATCGTCGCTGAATTCCGGAACCGTCAGAGCTCGACCCCAAATTCCGGTCCGGTCTCCGTTCACATCCTTCACCACGATATCCAGCTTGTAGCGTCCCGGCTTGAGCGGCAGAGCCTTCCAGTACACCGATGAATTCTCGGCGGTGCGTGGCAACAGTTCCGCGGGAACATCGACCTGCACGGTGTCTTCGAACGTTTGCGCAACGCGGCCGGTTAAGGTGGTCACGCGGCCAAAGATGTTCACCGTCCCGCGTTCAATGCCTTCCTTGTTCTGGAAGGTCACGTCGCGATTCTTGATTTGCACAGTCACCGGAACCAGCACTGTGTCGCTGGTGATCCTCACGAAGTCCGAGCGCACGTCAAACGGCATCGGGTTTAAGATCACCTTGTGCGTCACCAATTCGTTTTCCAAGTCCTTGAACTTAATGTTCGGCGCCTTGCTCAGCTTCGCGTACTGGTCCAGTCGGTCAAACTGTTTGGTTTGAGCATCCTTGTTGAACGGCGATGCGCCGAGCCGCTCCAGACCTCCGTTGGTAAACCGGTTGGCCTTGCCGCTCATCCCCATTTCTTCGTAAAGCGTCAGGCCGCCGTTCGGCGTCATCAGCAGCGCGTCCTTTTCCGAGCGATCGATAGTCATGTGGTAGTCGCCGCACATGCAGCTATCGACAAACTCGATGATCACTTCCTGCCCAATGTCCTCAATGTAGCGATAGCGCCACTGTTCAAACGGGAATGTAGAGGTGGTGCCGCCGCCTTCGTCCATGGGGCGGTTGTAGGTGCCGCCGGAGGGATGCGACTCAATCTCATCGGCCGGTCCGAACACGATGTAGATGCGGCCGCGGTCGGTCTTCCAACCCGGGATGCCGGCCGGGAAATGTTCGTTCGAGTAGGCGATACGCCGATAGTGCTCGTCTTTGAATTCGTTCTCCGCAGTGTCGGGCGTGGGATCGCGGCGCTGCCAGAATGCTTCGATGAAGTTCTCGCGCTCTTCATCGTTGGAGAGCTGCTTGAAAGCCGACCGCTCTTCGTCGCTGATAATCCAGGCAACATCCTGGTCCAGCCAGATCTTGTCGCGACGGCTTAATTCATTTCCCAGCGACTTGGCATTCTTCTTCTTTTCTTTTTGACTGAGCGGGCGCTTCAATGGATCGGTCTGGGTATCCGGCGATGCCTGGGCGCCAGCCTGACCCTTGTCCTGGCTTTTTTCTTGCGCCACAGCGGCGCTGCCCAACCCGATGAGCACACCCATCGTCAAAACACCCAGAAATCGTTTGTAAAAAACTGCGGAAACCATAGAGGGGCCTACCTCGCGAGAACAGCTATGCATAGATTCTATGTTCATTGGATACATGAAGGCAAGGAAAAGTGGCCTGGCATAAAAGAATTCCTGGTCCGAACCTGTGTTCTAACTCCCTTAAGAATCCGCGCCTTGCAGGCCCGGATCGAGCAAGAAGGGCGGGGACTGAGACTCTGCCCACGGATCGAAGGGCAGGCTATAATATTTTGGCTGGCAGGTTTCCTCTCTGGCGCCGGGATTGAGCCGCAACAGCCAAGGCCTGTATCGGGAACTTTCTCTCTTGTAGGCACGTAACTGTGTACAGCGCAATCAGTGGGGCTTTCGCCGTTCCTACTGATTAGGGACAGCGACCAGGGGACAGTCCGGCACGGCCGGCAGAGTCGTGGGCGGCACTGGAAACCTGGAGCAGGATGGTTCATGAAGACCTGGAAGAAAGTACTGATTGGGGTAGGCGTCGCGCTGCTGCTGGTGATCATCGTCAGCGTGACGGTGTACCAAAGCCGTAAGAACCTGGTCACGGTGCAGACCGGCAAGGCGCAGAAGCAGAACCTGGCTTCGGTGGTGAGCGCCTCCGGCGAGATCAAGCCCAAGACCTATGTGAACATCGGCGCCAATGCCTTTGGCAAGATTGTGAAGCTGCACGTCAAGGAAGGCGACCGGGTCAAGAAGGGCCAATTGCTGGCACAACTGGAAAACGTGCAGTCGTCGGCCGATGTGAGCGCGATGCGTGCGTCGGTGCAGGCGGCTGAAACGGACTCAGTGGCCGCCGAGGCCGCCACCAAGACTGCGATGGCCGATCTGAACCGCGCCAAGTCGGATGCCGAGCGCGCCAAACTCGACTATGACCGCGCGCAGGGTTTGTATCGCGACCAGCTCATCGCCAAGCAGGAATACGACGCCAAGAAGGCAGCGTGGGAGTCCGCCGATGCCGGTGTAGCCCAGGCGCTGGCTCGCCTGGCTCAGGGCAAAGCTCAAAAAGATTCGTCGGACAAACGCATCACGCAAAGTAGCGCGAACCTGACGCGCGTCGCCGACGTACTACGAAAGACCACATACGAAGCGCCCTTCGACGGGGTCATTACTAATCTCCCCGTCCGCGAAGGCGAGACGGTGGTCATCGGAATCCAGAATTCGCCGGGCAGCACGATCATGACACTCGCGGACATGTCGGTCATCACTTCGGAAGTGAAGGTGGATGAGACCGACATCGTCAACGTGCGTCTGGGCCAACCTGCTGAAGTCACCATCGACGCGATTCCGCGCAAGACTTTCCACGGCACGGTCACGGAAATCGGCAACAACGCGATCGTGCGTTCGACTGGCCTGGCCACATCGCAACAGAGTTCGACAAGCCAGGAAGCAAAAGATTTCAAAGTGGTCGTGACCCTGACCGATCCGCCGCCGGACCTGCGTCCGGGATTGTCGTCGACTGCGAAGATTACAACGGCGACTCGCCCGAATGTGCTGAGCATCCCGATTCAAGCGCTGACGATTCGGAGCCGCGCCGATCTGGAAAACAAAACCGGCGAGAAGGGCGCAGTAAAGGCTGCCAGCGCTCCCCTCGATCCTGCAAAACAAAAAGAAGAAGTGCAGTGCGTGTTCGTCATTCGCAGCAAGAAAGCCGAATACGTTCCAGTGGATACCGGAATCAGTGGCACAACCGATATAGAAATAACCAAGGGCCTGCAAGAAGGCGACGAAGTAATTACTGGCAGTTACAAGGT
>JAYTFO010000493.1:0-13952 GCA_043734305.1 Acidobacteriota bacterium
CCGTCGCCGGAATACGCCGCGATCAGGGAGTGGACCTGCTCGGCATCCGGGAGGACAGCCTCACGCACACGCATGGGCCTCCCGTTCCTGGAGGCACGCTTCACGCGCGCAGCACCTCGGTGCCGCATTCCAGTTTGGAGAAGTAGAACAGCGGCAGGCTCTCTGCCTCGGATGCAGGCAGGATACGCACTCGCCCTACGCCATGCTTCAGCGCGTCAGTGCAGGCTTCGAGCTTGGGAAGCATGCCGCCGCTGATCGTGAAATCCTCAATCATTCCGGCGACTTGCGTCGTATTCAGCCAGGGCATCACCGAGCCGTCGGCGTGCTTGACGCCGGGGACGTCGGTGAGAAATATCAGCGCATCGGCCTTGCACGCCACCGCGCATGCCGCAGCCATCTGATCGGCGTTCACGTTGTAATACTGACCGTCGGCGCCGAGCGCGACTGAAGAGAGAACCGGGATGCCGCCTTCCGTCCAGATGGCGCGAATCCAGCGCGGCTCGGAAAAACAAATCTCTCCCACGAATCCGAGATCGTGTTCGCGATCCTGTTTCTTGCGCGCGCGAAAGGCTCCACCGTCGCCGCCGCACAGTCCGACCGCAGGCTGACCGGCCATGGCAATCGCCGCCACCAGGCTCTTGTTCACGATTCCCGCCAGCACCATCACCGCCACGTCGCGTGTTTCCGCATCCGTAACGCGCAAGCCGTTAATAAAATCGCTGGTCTTGCCGAGCAGCTTCAGCGTACGCGTCAGCGCCGTGCCTCCACCGTGGACGACGGCGATCTGGTGTCCGTCGTGCGCCATCTGTACAACTGCCTGCGCGCATTTGTGAAGAATGGATTTATCTTCCAGCGCCGCGCCTCCGATTTTTACAACGACTTTCATGCCAGTCCCTCCTTTTCGCTCCAGCCGTACATAAGGTTCATGTTCTGCACGGCCTGTCCGGCGGCGCCTTTGAGCAGGTTGTCCAGGCACGAAACCACCACCAACCGGCGTCCATCGGCGGCGAGGCAAAAACCGAGGTCGCAATAGTTGGTGTGCAGCGAGTGCATGATCTGCGGGAGACTCGACGCCGCAAACACGCGCACCCAGCGCTTGCCGCCATAAAAGTCGCGGAAGCACGATTCAATTGCAGCGCTCGTCATCTCCCGATTCAGATGCACGTAAATCGTGGACAGGATTCCGCGCGGAATCGGCAACAGATGTGGCGTGAAAATCAATTGCGACGACGCCAGCTTCAACTGCTCCAGGATTTCGCCCGTGTGGCGATGGCCAAACACTGAGTACGCGGAAAAATTGTCCGCCACGGAAACGAAATGCGTGCGGGCCGTCGGCTCCTTCCCTGCCCCGGACACGCCGGATTTGGAATCGGAAATAATTCCCCGCTCGCGGTCGACGAGATCCGCCGCCAGTAGTGGCGCCAACGCAAGGATCACCGACGTCGCATAACATCCCGGATTCGCAACCAGCGCCGCATCCGCAATCCGTTCCGCGTTCAACTCGGGCAGCCCGTACACGGCGCTCTCCGTAAGTTGAGCCGCCGTTTGCGCGTCCGCATCGTGAAAGCCGTACCCCGCGCGATGTTCCTCCTGCTTGATCCGCCACGCGCCGCTCAGGTCGATAACCCGCAGTCCGCGCGCGATCGCTTCCGGCACAAGCTCGCGCGAGACCTCATGCGGCGTCGCGAGAAACAGCAGGTCAATACTTCTCTGGTGAAGCTCCGACCACGAAAATGGTTCCACTGGCGAAGGGCCATTGCTGTTGATGGGAAATGCTTCGCTTGAATTTTCTTTCTCGCCGCCCTTCCCGCTGCGCCGGAACAGCACAGTAGCGCCCACGTGCGGATGCCGCGTGAGCAACCGTTTGAGTTCAAGGCCCGAGTATCCGGTCGCGCCCAACACCGCGGTTTTGAGTTTGGCCGCCATTACGCCAGCATCTCCCGGATGCGGGCGGCCAGGCGTGCCGCGGATTTTGTGTCCGGGCAAACGATCAGGATCGCATCATCGCCGGCGATGCTGCCCACGGTCTCTGGCCAACTTTCGGCGTCCAGCGCGGCCGCCACGGGCTGAGCGCTGCCGACCGAAGTTTTGATCACCAGCAGATTCTGGGCGGGACGAACGTCGAGCACGAACTCCCTGACCAGCCGGGATGCCGGAGGCAGAGCAGGTTCGGCGGCGTGCCCGGCCTGCATGCGCGCATAACCTTCCGCGGCCTTTACCAGATTCAGTTCGTGAATGTCGCGCGAGAGCGTAGCTTGCCCGACCCGGCAACCACGCTTGTGCAACGCGCGTTGCAGATGCTCCTGGCTGGCCACCGGTCCCTGTTGTACGATTTCAAGGATAGCTTTCTGTCGGGCAAGTTTCGTCATAAAGCATATTTATCCATTGTGATGGATACTTATTCAATGATACCGCGTCGCCATGGGCTGTCAAGTTCAAAGTCTCACCGCGAGGCCGGCGCCAGTTGTCGCACCGTGGTAATGAACGTCCGCGCCGCCTGCGTGAGCGTGCGATCGCGCCGGTAGGCCAGCCCCAGTTCCCGCCACAATTCTTTTTCCTTCAGGGCGATCAGTTTCACGCGTCCCGCCAGCACCTGATCGCGCGCAAAGCTGGCGCTGATGAGCGAAACACCCAGCCCCGCCGCGACAAAACTCTTGATCATCCCCACGCTCGGCAATTCCATCCGAACCTGCAACTCCTGCTCGTGGGGATGTAGCAACTTGTCCATGAGCCGCCGCGTATAGCCGGTCTTGGGCAGCAGCATGGGCTCGCGCGCAATTTCGCCGACGGAAACGGCGTCTTGTTTTGCCAGCCGGTTCTGCGGACTCACCATCCACATCAGCTGATCGCGGAAAATCGGCACGGTCTTCAATTTCGCCGATTTCACGGGAAGCGTAACGATCCCCACATCGATCGTTCCGTTCTCCAGTTTCTCCACGATCTTGTAACTGAAATTCCGGTAGATACTAACTTGCACCTCAGGATGCAGATGGCAATACTTGGCAAAGACCTCGGGCAACACGTACAGACAGGTCGCTTCGTTCGCGCCCACCACCAGTTTACCGCGTGGTGCGGTCCCGTGATCGGCGACCGCCAGTTTTGACTCGTCGCGTAACTGAGTCAGGCGTTCAGCATAGGCCAGCAATACTCTTCCGGCGGGAGTCAGGGTTACGTCTTTCCCCGAGCGGTCGAGCAGACGGTCTCCATACTCCTGCTCCAGCTGCCGGATCTGTGCGCTCACAGCGGACTGCGAACGAAATACTTTTTGTCCGGCGCGCGAGAAGCTGCCCAGTTTGGCAACCTCCAGAAACGTGATGAGCTGATCGAAATCCATGGATTGAACGTAATTGTATGAGCGTGATTATAGTCGAGACACTGTTTCGCTAACTTCATTATCGGAAATTTGAATCGTTCCTATCTGAAAAATGCGGGGCGGACAGTCCTGAAGTCGATTGACGCGGGCGCCCCGGCGCGGTATTTTGATTTCACCAACATGTTGTCTCATCTCCACCATCGCCATCATCATCACGCGCACAGCGCGTCGGCGAGGGTGTGTACCTGAGATAGCCTGTACCCCCCTGAGATTCGGCCCGCTGAAGCGAAATCGCTCAGCGGGCTTTTTGTTTTTGCGCAAGAGGAACCTATGCAGACCGAACTTGATTTCGACAAGATGGGCGGCCTCGTCCCCGCAATCGTGCAAGACCCTTCCACGGGAGAAGTCCTGATGGTGGGCTTCATGAATCGCGAGGCCGTTCTGCGAACCCTGCAGAGCGGGTACGTAACATTTTTCAGCCGCACGCGAAACGAACTGTGGACCAAGGGCGAGAGCTCCGGCAATCGCCTGCGCCTGCTCTCCTGCCTCACCGACTGCGACCGCGACACACTGTTGTTACAGGTGCAAGTCGAGGGCGCCGGCCTGGTGTGCCACCAGGGAACGCGTTCCTGCTTCACCGAACCGGTTCGCGCGGAGGCCAAATGACGCTACGCCTCGGCATCCCCAAAGGCAGTTTGCAGGACCCGACCTTGCAGTTGTTCGCGCGCGCCGGCCTCCCCGTCTATACCGACGGGCGATCCTATTTCGCAAAAACGGCCGATCCCGAAATCGAATGCCTGTTGATTCGCGCGCAGGAAATGGCGCGCTACGTCGAGCACGGCGCGATCGATGCAGGCCTGACCGGGCTCGACTGGGTGATCGAGAGCGGCCTCGAAGTGGTGACGGTCAGCGATCTGATCTACGCCAAGCGAAGCCGCGGAAAGGTGCGCTGGGTGCTGGCGGCGCCCGAGGATTCTCCTTTTCAGCGCGTTGAAGACCTCGCCAACAAAATCATCGCGACCGAACTCGTCAACGTCACGCGCAATTATTTCTGCAAGCAAGGCATTGAAGTCCGCGTGGAATTTTCCTGGGGTGCGACCGAAGTCAAACCGCCCATGCTCGCCGACGCCATCGTTGAAGTGACCGAGACCGGCAGTTCGCTCAAGGCAAATCGTCTTCGGATTTTGGAAACCGTGCTCGAATCCAACACCCAGATCATCGCCCACAAATCTTCCTATGCCGATCCCGCTAAGCGTCGAAAGATTGACAACCTCGCCCTGATGCTGCGCGGCGCCATGGAAGCGCAGGACCGCGTCGGCCTGATGCTCAATGTCCGCAAGGAAAATCTGGCGGCGGTGCTGGCCGTCCTGCCGGCGCTGAAGAACCCAACCATATCCACCCTCAGCGACGGCGACTGGCTTGCGGTCAACACGGTGATTGAGGAATCGGCGTCGTGGGAAATTGTTCCACGGCTCAAGGAAGCGCAGGCACAAGGCATCGTCGAATATCCGCTCAATAAGGTGGTGATGTAATGCGTTTGCTTTCAGGACGCGCCGCCGCGCAAGCCGTACAGCGCCTGGCCGCGCGCGGGGCAAAACCTTCCGCGCTCGAACCGCTGGTGCGGCGCATCATTCGCGACGTTCGCGGCGATGGCGATCGCTCCTTGCGGCGATATGCGGAACGCTGGGACAGCCTTGCTCCGCGGCAATCGATGCGCGTGGCCGATGCGGAAATGGAGGCGGCGTGGGAATTTCTGACACCGCAGTTGAAGAAGAGCCTTCGACAGGCGTCCGCCAACATTCGCCGATTCTGCGAGTGGCAGAAACCCGCCACGTGGATGAAGAAGCGTAGTGACGCGTGCCTTGGCCAAATCGTGCGCCCGCTGCAATCGGTCGGCTGTTACGTTCCGGGCGGACGCTACCCGCTGGTTTCAACTCTGCTCATGACCGTGATTCCAGCGCAGGTTGCGGGAGTGGAAGAGATTCGCGTGGTCTCGCCGAACGCGTCGCTGGAAGTTCTGGGCGCCGCAAAGATGCTTGGCGTTCGCGAAGTCTATCGCGTGGGCGGAGCGCAGGCGATCGCAGCACTGGCGTATGGCACGAAGAGCATTCCGCGAGTGGACAAGATCGTCGGACCCGGAAATGCATACGTCACAGCGGCAAAGAAACTGGTTTCGTTCGACTCCGCAATTGATTTTCTTGCCGGTCCAACGGAAGCAGTTGTGTTGAGCGAGTCTGGCAAAGCGGAATTCATCGCGGCCGATCTGGTTGCTCAGGCCGAGCACGACTCCGACGCGCTCGGTGTGTTCATCACGTGTTCGCGCGCGCTTGCGGACGCTGTGTTGAGCGAAATCGACAAGCTCACGGTGAGCAACCTGGTCGCGAAACAGTCGTTGCGACGCGGAGTCGCATTGCTGGCCGCCTCGCGAGAACAGGCGCGGGACTGGGCCAACCTGCTCGCTCCCGAGCACATCACAGTCGACGCGGAAGACGTGCCCTTCATCCGCAACGCCGGGTCGATTTTCGTCGGCGACTACTCGCCGCAAGCGGCGGGCGATTATGCCGCCGGTCCGAATCATGTATTGCCGACAGCGGGCCAGGCTCGTTTTCGCGGAGGTTTGAGCGTTTTGGATTTTGTGAAGATCATCACCGTTCAGGAGATCTCTCCTCCGGGATTACTGCGCATCGCAAAGACCGTCGAATGTCTTGCGGAAACAGAAGGCCTGGCGGCCCATGCGCACTCTATCCGCGTGAGGTGCAATCATGCTTAACGCGCGAGCGGCCGTGCGCACGATGCCTTCGTATCATCCTCCATTGAGTGATCGCGAGGGTCTGCGGCTCGACTTCAACGAGAACACCGTGGGATGTTCGCCGCGCGTGCTCGAATGTCTGCGCCAACTGAATGCAGAACAACTGGCGCGTTATCCCGAGCGCCAATCGGGGGAGAAGATAGTCGCAGAGTTTCTGGGCGTTGCACGGTCCGAGACGCTTTTGACCAACGGGGTGGACGAAGCAATCCACCTTCTTTGCGAAACGTACCTGGAGCCGGAAGACGAAGCCTTAATCGTTGTGCCGACATTTTCCATGTACAAGATTTATGCAGCGGCGACCGGTGCCCGCGTGATCGAGATCCCGGCCGGAAATGACTTTCAATTTCCGTCCCAGGACGTCCTGGGCTGTATCACGGCCCGCACGCGCCTGATCGCCGTCGCCAATCCCAACAATCCCACGGGGAGTCTTGCGCCCCAGGAAGACTTGCTCCGAATCGCCCGTTCCGCGCCGCACGCCGCGGTTCTCATTGATGAAGCTTATTTTGAATTCTCTGGACAAACGCTGTTGGAATACTGGCGCGAAGTTCCCAACCTCTTCGTCGCTCGAACGTTTTCAAAAGCCTATGGGCTCGCCGGACTTCGTATCGGTGTACTGCTCGGCGATGCGGAACAGATTCGCTCCGTGCGCCGTGTGAGTTCCCCGTACAACCTGAATGGCGTCGCGCTCGCCTGCCTCCCCGATGCGCTCGCCGATCAGGACTACGTTCGGCAATACGTGAGCGAAGTTTGCGCGGGACGCGAACGGCTGCAAAATACTTTGCGCTCCGCCGGGATTCCATTCTGGCCGAGCCACGCGAATTTCGTTCTCGCGCGATTTGGTTTGCCACGCTTCGCCCAGAGCATGCGGCAACGTGGAATTCTGGTTCGCGATCGTTCCAGCGACCACGGCTGCGAGGGCTGCGTTCGCATCACTCTCGGTCCACCGGCGCACACGGATCGCCTGCTCGCCGCACTTCAGGAAACGCTGCACGAACTCGGCGTCGCGCAAGGACAGAGACAGGGACAAGGAGTCTCCCGATGAGAAAAAGCCGCATCAAGCGCGTGAGCAAAGAGACAAACATCCAGCTGTCGCTCACGATCGAAGGGCGCGGGCGTTATCAGATTTCGACCGGCATCTGCTTTTTCGATCACATGCTCGAGTTGTTTGCGCATCACGGCGGTTTCGATCTCACCCTCAAGGCCCTCGGCGATCTCGACGTCGATCAGCATCACACCGTCGAAGACGTTGGCATTGTCCTCGGCCAGTCTTTCGACAAAGCCTTGGGCAGCAAGCGCGGCATCCTGCGTGCCGGATATTTTCTGATGCCGATGGACGAAACACTCGGCATGGTTGCGGTGGACTTCTGCGGACGCACCGCAGCCACGATCGACACCAAGGTTCGCACTCGGATGGTCGGCGATCTTCAGGCGGAATTGGTCTACGACTTTTTCGAAGGCTTTGCGCGCGGCGCGCGCTGCAACGTCCACGTGAAAACTCTCTACGGACGATCGAGTCATCACAAGATTGAAGCGCTCTTCAAGGCTTTTGCCCGTGCCTTGCGTGCGGCCTGCTGGCGCGACGCGAGGATGATCCGCCTGCTTCCGTCAACCAAAGGGGTTTTGTGATGATCGCGATTGTGGATTACGGCGCCGGCAATCCCGTCTCGGTGAAGAAGGCGCTGGACTACCTCGGGCAGGAGTGCGTGATTACTGCCGACCCAGAATTTGTAGCGACCGCTGATCGCGTTGTACTACCCGGAGTAGGTCACTTCGCGGCGACCGACAATTTGGGCCGCTCGGGACTGCGCGATGCCATTACCAGCGCAATCGCCTGCGGGACGCCGTTTCTCGGCATCTGCGTCGGGATGCAGTGGATGTTCGCCCACAGTCAGGAAGCGCCGCAGACTCTCGGCCTTGCGATCTTCACCGGCGAATGCGAACGCTTTCCTGCGAACGTGAAATCGCCGCACGTGGGCTGGAATGAACTCGCAATCTCCGTCGATTCTCGTTTGCTGCAAGGAATCGCGCCCGGGTCGTTCGTGTACTTCTCGCATTCTTTTCGTATTCCGATCACCGGTGACACGGTGGCAAGCTGCGAGTACGCCGGTAAATTTTCCGCGGCGGTGGAGCGCGGCCATCTTTTCGGAGCTCAGTTTCATCCCGAAAAATCGGGCGCGATTGGAATCCAGGTACTGCGAAACTTTTGTGCGATCTAACATGTTGACCAAACGCATCATCGCTTGCCTGGACGTCGACGGCAGTCGCGTTGTGAAGGGCGTGAAGTTCCTGAACCTGCGCGACGCGGGCGAACCCGCCGAGCTCGCCAAAACGCACAGCGAGTCTGGCGCCGACGAAATCGTGCTGCTCGATATCTCAGCCGCGCATCAGAATCGATCTACGCTCCTCGATATCGTGTCCCGAACCGCACGCCAGCTTTTCATCCCCTTCACCGTAGGCGGAGGCATTCGCACTCTGGAAGATGCGGCCGCTGTATTTGCAGCCGGCGCGGACAAAGTCTGCATCAACTCCGCCGCGCTCGCCGATCCGGAGTTGATCACTCGCATCGCCGAGCGCTTCGGTTCACAAGCAGTAGTGGTGGCCATTGATGCGAAGCGTTCCGCGACGGAACAGCAATGGGAAGCATTCACACGCGGAGGCCGAACTCCTTCCGGACGCGACGCCATTGCCTGGGCTCGAGAAGCTGAAAACCGCGGCGCTGGCGAAATTCTACTTACGTCGATGGACCGCGACGGAACTGCGTCGGGCTTTGATTGCGACTTGACGCGAGCGGTCGCGGACTCCATCCGCATTCCCGTGATCGCTTCGGGAGGAGCTGGCGGCCCGGAACATTTCGTCGAAGTCTTTCGCACTGGACACGCCGACGCTGCTCTTGCGGCTTCGATTTTTCACTACGGATTGGAACGTCTGGTCGATCTCAAACAGCGGCTCCGCTCCGAAGGAATTCCCGTGAGGTTGCCATGCTGATTCCGTCGATTGATCTGATGGATGGAAAAATTGTTCAACTGGTTCAGGGTAAGAAAAAAGCGCTGGAGTTCGATGACTTCGAGGAATGGATCAATCGTTTCTCGAAATATCCGATAGTGCAACTGATTGACCTAGACGCGGCAACAGGACGCGGCAACAACGCCGCACTGGTGCGAGACTTTACGCAGCGCCTGCCTTGCCAGCTTGGGGGCGGAATTCGATCACTCGATGCAGCTCGTGCATTTCTCGAACTGGGCGCCCGGCGCGTCATCCTGGGCTCATCGCTGATTTCGAAAGGCGCAATCAACTCTGCCTTCGCGAAGCAAGCTGCCGAAGAGCTCGGCGTGGATAAACTCGTGTTCGCGGTAGATTCCATCGGTGGACGCGTCGCGATCCGTGGCTGGCAGGAGACGACGAACATCACCGCGCTAGAAATGATTCGCGCCCTCGAAAGTTTTTGCGCGGCGTTTCTCTACACTCACATCGACACGGAAGGTCTGCTGCAAGGGTTTCCGATTGAAGTCGCGCAACAACTGCGGCAGGCGACCTCCAAACAACTCATCGCTGCGGGAGGAATCCGATCGCAGGATGAAGTCGATCAACTCCACGGGATCGGCGTAGACGCAGTCGTAGGCATGGCAATTTATAGCGGCCTGATGCCAGCGTAACCAACTCCCCAAAGTAGAGGCGCGGCTGGCCCTCGGCTTGCCGCGGCCCCGCCGCGAAGGCAAGGCCGTGCGTCGACAAAACTATAGCTTACAGATATTAACAAAACCCACAGAACGGCGCCAGGGCCTTTGCGGGGGCGCTGATGCACCTGGGTTCATTCCATGCCCTATCGAAGCCACCGAGAGCATCCTGACGCAAATGCTGGCCACTGTGCGCGGCGGCTCAACCACCGCCTGCACGCATCAATCCCCCGGCAAGCGCTGGCACTTTTTATAACTCGTAGAAAATGTTTGTAAGTGATTGAAAGTTCGTTCTGGCCATTTCATGCGGCGCAAAAAAACCGACTTTGCGTTTACTTTTGGGTGGCGCAGCGGTTTACCGCTGCGATTCAGGTAGCGAGTCTGAGGGCTTCAGCCCCTGAGGTGATCCCTTGCAGCGTTTGAAGTGCCGTCGCCGGTTTGAACAATGCCTTGCCAATTCCGCAAGGACGGATCTGTTGCGGGCTGCAGTCCCTCAGCGGCTGAAGCCGTCGAGTGTGATTGCCTGTATCGCAGCGGTAAACCGCTGCGCCACCCAAAATCAACTGCCAGAGTGAGTCCTTATCCCGCGGCTAGGCGATCGCGCTTGGCCGCTGGACCAGCACCGGCGCCAGCGTGGCTGCTTTCGCCGTCTCTTGCAGATAGCGGTCGACGCAGGCAGCGGCCTTGCGCCCTTCGGCAATCGCCCACACCACCAGCGACTGCCCTCGACGCATGTCGCCAGCGGCGAAGACGCCGGGAACAGACGTCATGGAATTGTCGTCGGTGGCAACGTTGCCGCGCGGATCGAGCACGACTCCCAACTGCTCGATCATTCCGCCGCGCACCGGGCCGACGAAGCCCATGGCGATCAATACCAGGTCAACGTCCATCGTGAACTCGGTGCCGGCGATGGGCTCGAACTTCGGCGATGGTCCAACGCGGATCGCGTGCAGTTGTTTCACGTTGCCTGCGGCGTCGCCGGTGAAGGTGGTGGTGGCGATGCTCCAATCGCGGACGCCGCCTTCTTCATGTGCGGCTTCGGTGCGCAACTGCATCGGCCACAAGGGCCAGGGCGTTTGCGGAGAACGATCGTTGGGCGGCATCGGCATAATCTCGAACTGGTGGACGGAAATTGGTTTTTGCCGATGCGCTGTGCCGAGGCAATCGGCGCCGGTGTCACCGCCGCCGATGATGACAACGCGTTTGCCGGTGGCAAGAATATCTTCGGACGGAGAGAGCACATCGCCTTCGCAGCGCCGGTTCTGCTGTGGGAGAAATTCCATCGCATAGTGGATTCCGTTGAGGTCGCGTCCCGGAACATTCAAGTCGCGCGGATGTTCCGATCCGCCTGCGAGAACAATTGCGTCAAAGTCCAGCCGCAGTTCTTCCACCGAAATGTTTTTACCCACATGCGCGTTGGTGACGAAATGCACGCCTTCGGCTTCCATCTGCGCAAGACGACGGTCGATGATTTGCTTTTCCAGTTTGAACTGGGGGATGCCATAGCGCAGCAAACCCCCGATGCGATCGGCCTTCTCATAGACGGTGACTTCGTGGCCGGCGCGGCAGAGTTGTTGCGCAGCGGCCAGTCCAGCGGGTCCGGAACCTACGACCGCCACTTTTTTCCCAGTCTGTTGGCGGGGCGGCTCAGGCTTGATCCAACCTTCTTCGAAACCGCGCTCGACGATGCTCTTTTCGATCTGCTTGATCGTGACGGGCGGCTGATTGATACCAAGCACGCAGGCGGTCTCGCAGGGTGCGGGACAAATCCGTCCGGTAAACTCCGGGAAATTATTCGTCGCGTGCAGTTGCCGGACGGCATCTTTCCAGCGACCGCGAAACACCAGGTCGTTCCAGTTGGGAATGATGTTGTTGACGGGGCATCCGGTATGGCAGAAGGGCACGCCGCAATCCATGCAGCGCGCGCCTTGGTTGCGCAATTTGTCTTCCGGGAAGTCCTGATAAATTTCAAACCAATCGTTGACGCGCTCGGCAACCGGGCGACGGGTGGGCAGTTCGCGTCCGTGTTCCATAAAGCCGGTGACTTTACCCATGGTGCACCTGCTCGGCCGCTGCGACCATCGGCAGATTCTGGCTCGGGATGTAGGCGTGCGCTGTTCGGCTCACGCCCAGCACTCGTTTAAATTCGTGCGGAAAAATTTTGATGAATCGCGGCAACATTTCCGACCAACTATCGAGAAGCCATTGCGCTCTTCGGCTACCCGTCAACTCCAGGTGACGGGTGATGAGATCGCGCAGGATGCGGATGTCCGCGATTTCAAGTACCGGTTCCACATCGACGGCGGCGCGATTGCAGCGCTTCTCGGTGAAGTCCATGCGCTCGTCGAACACGTAGGCGACGCCTCCACTCATGCCGGCGGCAAAATTTCGGCCACAAGCGCCGAGGACGACTACCAGGCCTTTGGTCATGTATTCGCAGCCGTGATCGCCAACGCCTTCGACTACAGCGGTGGCGCCGGAGTTGCGCACGGCGAAACGTTCTCCGGCGATGCCGTTGAAAAACGCTTCTCCACTGGTTGCGCCGTAAAGGACGACATTGCCGACGAGGATATTTTCTTCCGGAGCGAATCCAGAATTTTTTGGTGGATACACAATCAGGCGTCCGCCGGAAAGGCCCTTGCCGACGTAATCGTTGGCGTCGCCTTCGAGGGTGAGAGTGACGCCGCGCGCCAGGAACGCGCCGAAGCTCTGGCCCGCAGAGCCCGTGAGTTGCACCTGAATGGTTTCGTCGGGCAATCCCTCGGAGCCGTGATGGCGGGCGATTTCTCCGCTGAGCATTGCGCCGACGGAGCGATGCACGTTACGAATCGGCAAATTCAGTTTCACCGGCAGCCGCTCGTCCAACGCCGGACGCGCGCGTTCAATCAACTGGTGATCGAGCGCGTCCTGCAATCCGTGGTCCTGGGCCTGCACGCAACGCCTCGCCACTCGGGCCGGCAGCTGCGGGTTGTAGAAGATTGCAGATAAATCGAGCCCACGCGCTTTCCAGTGATCGACAGCGGGGCGCGAGTCAAGCATGTCCACGCGGCCGACCATTTCGTCGAAAGTGCGGAAGCCCATTTCCGCCATGTACTGGCGCACCTGCTCGGCGATATAGAAAAAGAAATTGATGACGTGCTCGGGCTGTCCTTGAAAGAGCTTGCGGAGCGCGGGATCCTGCGTGGCAATGCCAACCGAGCAGGTGTTCAGGTGACACTTGCGCATCATGATGCAACCCATGGCAATGAGCGGCGTGGTGGCAAAGCCAAATTCCTCCGCGCCCAACAACGCTGCGATGACCACGTCGCGCCCGGTTTGCAACTTGCCGTCGGTCTGCACGCGGATGCGGCTGCGCAGATCGTTCAACAGCAAAGTCTGCTGCGTTTCGGCGAGGCCGAGTTCCCAGGGAATGCCGGCGTGCTTGATCGAACTCAGGGGCGAAGCGCCGGTACCGCCGCTGTCTCCGCTGATCAGCACAACATCGGCGTGCGCTTTGGCTACTCCGGCGGCGACGGTGCCGACGCCAACTTCGGCAACGAGTTTTACGGCGATGCGGGCTCGCGGGTTGACGTTTTTCAGATCGTGGATCAGTTGCGAAAGATCTTCGATTGAATAGATGTCGTGATGGGGCGGCGGTGAAATCAGTCCGACGCCGGGGATGGAGTGGCGCAGACGCGCGATGACGTCGTCAACTTTGTGGCCCGGAAGCTGGCCACCCTCGCCGGGTTTGGCGCCCTGCGCCATTTTGATTTGAAGTTCGTCGGCGTTCACGAGGTAGTTCGCGGTCACTCCGAATCGAGCCGAAGCGACTTGCTTGACCGCACTGCGGCGCAAATCGCCGTTCGGATCGGGCTGAAATCTTCCTTCATCCTCGCCGCCTTCGCCGGTGTTCGACTTGCCGCCGATGCGGTTCATGGCGACGGCAAGGGTGGTATGGGCTTCGGTGGAGATGGAGCCGAGGCTCATGGCGCCGGTGGAGAAACGCTTGACGATCTCCGCCACAGATTCCACCTCTGCGAGCGGCACGGCTTCGGCCGCAGGCTTCAGCACGAACAATCCGCGCAAGGTCAGCATGCGTTCGGATTGATCGTTGATGAGCTGCGCGTACTCCTTGTACGTCGAGTAGCTGTTGGCGCGTGCGGCGTGCTGCAGCTTG
>JAYTFO010000494.1:0-7736 GCA_043734305.1 Acidobacteriota bacterium
CATCGCTGCCCGCAACGCCCGCGTCGTCCAACCAACCCATAATCGCCAGTGCCGGCCCAAATGCAGCACCGGATTCGCCTCCGGTCGCGCCTGCGTTGGCGCGTTCACAGGAACCTGAGCGAATACGTGCCTCGCCTTATGCCCGCAGGCTTGCGCAGGAGCTCGGGGTCGATGTTAGGCAGATCATGTCGGAACAGGGTGACGTGCATGCGGGCGAGATCCGAGGCGCACTACATCGAGCGCCGATGCCGGATTTGAGCGCCGGTCCCCCTTATCGTGTGGAGCGACCCTCGAATGTGCGGGAAGCAATCGCACGCAACATGATGGGCAGCCTCGCGACTCCGAGTTTCCGGGTGACCGCGCGACTGGCGCTCGGGCCGCTGCTTGCGGTCTCGAAGAATACGGGGATGTCGCTCACCTTGCTTCTGGCGCGAGCCTGCGCACTGACGATAGAGGTGCATAGACTGTTCAATGCCGTGTATACGCCGGATGGGTTTGCACTTCGCGAGCGGGTCGATGTAGGCATCGCAGTCGACACCTCCGATGGACTCATCGCACCGGTCATCCGTGACGTCGCCGCACGTCCTCTCTCGGAACTTGCCGCCGATTGGTCCGGCCTACATGAGAGGGCTGTCAGCCGCCGCCTGAGCGCTCAGGATTATCATGGAGCGACCTTCTACCTCTCCAATCTTGGCATGTTCTCGGTGGTGCATAGTTTCGATGCGGTGTTGCCGCTGGGTGCCGCCGCCATACTATGCGTCGCGGCACCGGATGCCGAGCGCACGTCGTTCACCTTGGGATGCGATCATCGCGTCCTGGCAGGTGCCGACGCCGCTCGCTTTCTGCAGACCCTCGCCGAATGGCTGTCGAACCCGCATCGGCTGATCGAGTTGCTGAAAACGGTCACGAAAGTGGGCGCCTGACAACCTGGCGTCGTGGGGGCAAAAAAATCAGACGCAGGTGCGGTCCAACAGACTCTCCGCTTATGGCCTCGAGGCATTATGCGGGGCAAATGCGGCGGGCATACGACGGATGGGTCGCGAACGATCTTTCCTGTTCCTACGTGGAAGCACGATCCACCGAGTGGCTGAAAGTGAAAGTTCATCAAGAAGCGGAGTTCGTGATTTGCGGGTATACGAAACTCGCCGGCGCGCGACAGCATTTTGAAGCCCTGCTCCACGGTGCCTACGTGGGCAGATTCTGGATAGAATTCACCGAGTCAACGTTGCTGCGCTGTAAGAGTGCCATTCATTGGTGAGGTCGCACGCGGCACTAGCTGGCCCCCCGCGGAAGACGGCGGTGGTCTTTGTCGCAGCAAGGCTCGTCGCCCAGATCCCGTTCCGGGAGTGGACTGCGGACACAAAGCTTCGGCAGCCGGTATTTCTGAGCCTGCGCGACGACAAAAGCCCCCAAAACGTGCTCTTGCCGGGATCCGCTGTATGAAGAGGAGCAAAGTTGCCAATTCCGCGCCCGCACAGTTGCCGATACCCATATCGCATCCCGACAAGAGGTTCTGGCCTGGCCCAACGAGGGCTATACAAAGAGGGACCTGGCTGAGTATTACAACGCCATCTTCCCCAAGCTCTTGCCCTACGTGAAGAATCGCATGCTCGAGCGCTGCCCTGATGGCAGGCTGGGTGAGTGCTTCTTTCAGAAGCAGAAGCCAAAGAGCATGCGAGCATGCCTCCTGGGACGCCGACCAAACGCCTCGAACTTGTCACCAATGCCGGTCGGTTTACTGATTACGTGGTCGGCGGCTCGTTAGTGACACAACTCGCACTTGCAAACTTGGGCTGCATTGCTGTGCACATCATGGCGAGCCACATGAATTCGCCAAGGCAGCCGGACTGGATATGCATTGAAATTGATCCCGAGGTCGGGGCTATTCGCGGATGCCGTCCAGGCGGCACTTCGCGTCAAAGCCGCCTTGGCGGCCTTGATCTCGTGTCCTACCCGAAGACGTCCGGCAGTCGAGGCTTGCATGTGCTGGTACCGATCCGCGTCGGGCCGGATGCAGACCAAGTTCTCGCCTTCGCGAAGTCGTTTGTTGACCGGGTGGCATCTGCGCATCCATATGAATTGACGTTCGAGCATTCCGTCGCGGCGCGCCGTGGCCGCTTCTGCCTGGATCCATTTCGCAACGGTTTTGGCCAGACGGTGGTGGCACCCTATTCCGTCCGGCACCGCGAGAAGGCGCCTATTTCTACCCCTTGTCTTGGTCGGAGGTGGCACCGCCGCTGGTGCCGTCCGATTCAACTTGGGGAATTTCGCCATACGGGTCAGCCCATCTGAGCCGTGGGGTGATTTCTTCGAGATTGGCCAAGGGTTGGAGGATGCTTGCCACCCGTTTTCTCAATCGGCTGTGAGGCTACTAACTCATCGGAAGATGCGTGAATTGGCTGGGACCCCGCTTCCCTCTATTCTCTCAATGCATCGCATCAATCAGTTATTGAGCGCCAATGCGCCGCTTGACATGCCCCCACCGCCGCGATCTCCGGAGCATCGTCAGGAAACAGCTGTGCGATTACCCAAACAAAAGGAAACCGGAGTATCTCACCGCTCAATGTGGTTAGTCCAAGGACGCCTCAACATGTCGACTCGAGTGGGTTAGCTGACGTTAAAGATGTTGCGAGATACCGTTCGCGCCCGCCATGAAAAGAATCTCAATCTTGCCATCGAAACGCGGTCAAGCAAAGAAGGCGCTCGATGCGCTAAACACCCTTCTATTGCGAAAGATTGTCACCTCGATGAAGGATGGTCCGAAAACAATGGATACGGCAACGCACCTAATGTTCATCGCTAAGAATCTAAAAGCGCATCGGTGACCACGCCACCGATATATGTGAATTGATCTACAATCACGACCTGCGGACGTTTGCTGCGGTTGTGACCCTCACCTAACGCGCCGGAAGTGACGCGCAAAGCCGCGTCTAGAACAGTCGAGCGGCGCTCCCGCTCAACTGTTCCGCTCACTCACGCGGCAAGCTTCTGGCTGATGGGACGACAAATGGCGGCGAGGGTGTCACCCACTGCTGCTTCCGTGATGTCCGATTTGCCGGCGGCATGATCGCGACACGCCTCTTGCGCCAGATCGGCCAATGCAAGCATCCCGACTAGGGAACCTTGATCGTCGACGACCGGTAGCCGGCGAATTCGTGCCTCGCTCATGGAGCTCTCCGCGTCGGCCAGAGAGTCGCTCGGCCGGCAGGTTTTCAAAACCCGTGCCATTGCGTTCGACACGCGCAGATCACGCAATGCTTTTCCTTGGAATAGTGCGGACATGCAAATGTCGCGATCGGTAACTATGCCAACCAAGCGATTGATGCCGTCGACTGCGCAAACTGGCAGGCACCCGCAATCGTTATCCCACATGAACTGCGCAGCGCGATCGAGGGTATCATCAGGACCGCACCATTTTACTTGTTTCGTCATGAGTTGATCTACACGCATTGCAGGATCTCCTTCCTAGAAAGTGAATTGTTTTCAGATCCCGAAACTCAATTGCACAGCCAGCTTCGGATCGCGTCCCGCCCCTTCGAATTCCGCGATGTGCGCAAGCATCTCGCCTTCAGCGTATGTCCACAATACGTATATCCCGACATCATTATCGTGTGCGCCACACACGGATCAGTCACTGAGGCACTGTTTGCAGGCGAGATCTCACCTTTTGCGGGCTCGGCCACTTTCCTCATCTCTTATCAGCCTCACCTGAGGGGCTGCCTCCTTGCCTATGTCCGAATGCCCGGCACGAACGGATTCGAACTCTTCGCGCAGCCTGCGGCCGCTGGCCACAGTCTGCCAACAATCGTCATCACCGGGCTGGGAGACATCACAACGGCAGAGCAGGGCGCTGAGGGCAGGGCGGTGAATTTGAGAAACCCACCTGCGCAGATAAGCCTCAGGTTCTGCACGATCAAATCACCCGGGCCGCAACCTCGAAATCAGCATCATGAATTGTCGCCGAAATGCGTCCAGCCCTCAGAGGCAAAAGTGAGCGGCAAACCGAAGTTATCGAGCACCACCACACGAGGCGGATCTACCTCCCACATCCCTGTCATGCGGCCGATGGGTGTGATCTGCACACCGAATAACCGTGATAGTTCGGCGATCCGGGCCGATGCCGCGGCGGGCGCCGTGAACAGGATTTCGTAATCGTCACCACCCGTTAGCGCGGTCGCGAGCCAATACGGATCGCCGGCTATTGCGACGCAGGCGGCTGACGACAGCGGCACCGACCTGGCTTCGATGACCGCAGAAAGGTGTGAGACCTCGCAGAGATGCCGCAGATCGGCGACTAGCCCGTCCGAAACATCAAGCCCCGCGGTCGCGACGCCGATCAGTTGCGGGCCGAGGGCGCTCCGCGGCGCAGGCAATCGATAGCGATCGACGAGAAAGGTGGTCGAGGCCGCATCGAGCGTGGACGGCCTGGCGCGCAATACGGAGAGTCCTAGCGCGGCGTCGCCGATTGTGCCGGTGACGAAGACGGTGTCGTCCCTGTGCGCGCCCCCCCGCCGGATAATCCGACCAATCGGCACCTCGCCAAAAACCGTGACTGCGATCGTGATCGGGCCTGATGTGGAACTCATGTCGCCGCCGATCAGATGCACGCCGTATTCGGTCTGGTCGTGAGCAAGACCTGCAACAAAGTAGGCAATCCACAGCTCATCGACCGTTTTCGGCAATACGAGGTCTAGAAGATAGGCGCGCGGGACTGCACCTTTGGCGGCGAGATCGGAGAGATTGACGCGTAGTGCTCTGCGGGCGATAAGATTGGCCGTTTCGTCGGGCAGAAAATCGATACCGCCAACTATGGTGTCGGTCTTTACCACCAGCTCGTGGTCGGATGCCGGGCTGATCACAGCTGCGTCATCGAGCAACCCGTAGGCGCCGGGAAACGCACGTGCAAGCGGCGCAAAATACCGTGCGATCAGCTCGAACTCGCTTGGTAGGCCCTGTTTCGACATCTTCGCCTCAGCGTTTCTCTCTGCCTCGCGGGACAATCTCTCCCGGCGAATGACCCGCGAACTGACCAGCAGAATTTCACATCGACTACGCCGGGGATGCAATACGTATCAACCCTAATGTCGGCATGGGTGAGCGTGAGTTATTAATGCACGCTGTGCAACGCACCCGGTGGTAGGAGAAAAACATGCTGTGGAAGAATGCTTTTTCGAGCAGTCGTAGGTTGGTGATTGCGTTCATTGGTGTCCTACTGGCCGCCTGCGCACCACTAAGAGTGGGCCATGATTTCGACCACAACACGAGCTTTTCAGGTTATCGCACCTTTGCGTGGATGGCTCGCGAGCACTACGGTACGCGCAACCCACTCGTGATCCAACGCACGCGCGACGCCGTTCAGGCGGAACTGACAAATAAGGGCTTTACCTATACGAATGATGCGGTAGCGGCTGACTTCGTCGTTGACTTCACGATCGGCGCACGCGAGCGCGTAGATATTCAATCCTACCCCGCTCCCTATGCAGGCCCATGGGCTTGGGAATATCCGGAATGGTGGGGTTACACTTACTGGGGCAACGCGATTGACGTGCGGAAGTACCGTGAGGGCACGCTGTCGATCGACGTATTCGACGCTCACAGTCGCAAGGCGGTATGGCACGGGTGGGCAAAGAAGGAACTCTCCCAGGCGGATATAGACCGTTCCGAGGCACCGATTCAGTCGGCAGTGGCTGCAGTACTCGAGAAGTTCCCTCCGAAATAAGCCATTCCGGGGCATGGTGGCAGCGAGACTCCGGTGAGGCGAGGGCAAACATACATGATGCGACGCCACGTCAGCGCACTGGGGCTTTGCCTGGAGGGGCGGGTGGAGATCGTGGAAGAAAACTACCGCAATATTACCGCGTCCTACGACGCCTTCGTGTCTGTGGGCCAATACGCGGAATTTGGCCGTCTGGCGCGGCTATCACTGACGGCCGAGCGAGGTTGCGCAGCAACTCGAACATCGAACGCGGGTCCGAGATCCTTCCATGTTCCTGCGGGAGCATCGCATTCGGCGCCACGCGCTCGCTGGTCCAGGGGAGCTCAAATTCGGTTGGAGGTCGCCCAGGCTGCGCAGGAGCCGGCGCAGCAAACGCCTCGGGCGAACCGCCCGTGGGGCGCAGTAGGCGCGAGCTGTGCTTGCTGGAGCATTCCCTCGGAATCAAATCGATCACTGATCGTCAGTGATTAAGAGTTGGCCGATCCCGTATTCATGTCCGTATTCTTCTCCGTTCGACGCTAAACATTCTTTAGGTTATCCAGTGAATACTTGCGCGTCGAATACCTTGATATGGGCGCTTCGGTCAACAGTTTGCCGCCGGCGCTTCGCGGATGTGGCAACGGGAGCTTCTTGGTGCTTGCGCACCCAAGCGTCAGGGCGACAGAAGTTTCTCAATCGGAGCATTCGAACTATTCACATCGAAAGCATCCGATTCATCGATCGCCTCCGTCCAATCCTCGGGCGGTTCCGCAAACGCGAGTGGCAGCGTGTTCCAAGTCTCCTCATCGATTTCATCAAGATCACCATTGATCGCTTGCGTTTCGATCGTGCGCGCCTTGTCGTCGTAGCCCGTCACAAGAACGTCTCCTTTGTACCCAACTGGGTATACCACTTGCCCACCTGCACGCTGCTATTCACTTCCATCTCCTCCGCTTAGATCCAACAATATTCATTGTCGTCGATGATTTCCGGCGACTCATATAAAACGCCTACGAAAGGATCTGCTCGCGCCAAAGCTTCGCAAGCACCTTGATGCGTATCACAGCGGCAAGGAGTCGCTCGCCGAGACGGGCGCCGCAATTCGGCGGGTCATCGGGGAGGCAGAGTTTCCGGAATCGATCGCCGAGTCGATTCGCAGTGCCTATAAGGAATTGGCGAAGCGCTGTGGGACGCCGGGGCTTGCTGTGGCCGTTCGTAGCAGCGCCACAGCGGAAGATTTACCACAAGCAAGCTTTGCAGGGCAGCAGGAAACCTTTCTGAACGTGCGCGGCGAATCCGAGCTTCTTCGCGCCTGTCGTAAATGCTATGCATCGCTTTTTACCGACCGAGCCATCGTTTACCGCGAGACCAACGGATTCGACCACCTTCAAGTCGCGCTCTCCATCGGTATTCAGAAAATGGTCCGTGCTGACCGCGCAGGATCAGGGGTGATGTTTACCCTCGATACAGAAACCGGGTTTCCCCGCGTTATCGTTATCAGCGCCGCGTGGGGGCTTGGCGAAAACGTTGTGCAAGGAACTGTCAATCCAGACAAGTACTTGGTTTTCAAGCCCCTGCTCGCAGATGAGCATCGGTGTCCGATCATCGAGAAGTCTCTCGGCACGAAAGGGAAAAAACTTATCTATGGCGCCGGTGGCAGCGCTCGCACACGCAACGTCAAAACGACGCACCACGAGCGCGAAACGCTGGTGCTCAAGGATGAAGAAATATTGCAGCTAAGTCGCTGGGCGGTGGCGGTCGAGAAGCACTACGGTCGACCAATGGACTTGGAATGGGCCAAGGATGGTGACACCAACGAAATATTTCTCGTACAGGCACGCCCTGAGACCGTGCAGTCCGCCAAGTCCGCGACGCTACTGAAAACCTATAGCCTCAATAAGAAAGGCAAGGTTATCGTGACCGGTGCCGCCATCGGCGAAGCCATTGCCACCGGTAACGCCTGCATGATCCATAGCGCAAAAGATATCAATAAGTTTCGCGAGGGCTCAATTCTCGTTACCGAGTCCACCGATCCTGACTG
>JAYTFO010000495.1:0-8325 GCA_043734305.1 Acidobacteriota bacterium
TCACGACGCAAAATCGAAGACGGAATACTGCGATATTGGCACGGCTTTTAACTGCGACATTGTGAACCGGAGCGAGTATTCGTCGCTGTTGGGCATTCCTGTGGCGCTGCTCGGCATGCTGGGATACGGCGCGGTGCTGGGGTTGGCTACGGTGTATCGGGAGCGGCGGGAAACGCCGTCGCTGATTCTTGCGGGCGCGGCGGCCGGACTGGCGTTTGCGTTATACCTGACGTACGTCGAAGCTCGCGTGCTGGGCGTGTGGTGCATCCTGTGTCTGAGTTCACTGGCGCTGATTAGCGGGATCACGTTGGTCTCGGGGGCGCTGTGGTCCAGGAGGAATTTGTAATTTGGTAATTTGTAATTTTAGACCCTTCGGTTTTGACTACCCTTACCTACTCATGGCCTTTATCAAGTCCAGGAAATCCAGCAAAACACTTGCGGTTGCCGATGCGCCGGTTGTTGTGGGCAATTTGCGGGTGCATGAATTGCGCAGCCGGATTTTCAGGAACACTCGGATGGTGCGGGTATGGTTGCCGCCCGACTACGATGCTTCGGCCGGGATGCGATATCCGGTGTTGTATTTGAACGATGGGCAGAATCTGTTTGATCCGGCGACGGCGTTCGCGGGAGTGGACTGGGGCGTAGGGGCGACGGCGGAGCGGTTAGTGGGCGAGGGTAAAATCCCGCCGATCATCATTGTGGGCATCGACAATACGGGAAAGAACCGGGTGCGCGAGTACGTTCCTTATCGATCGCTCGATCCGCGAATTTTTGGACCGCAGGGGAAGCGGTATCCGGAGTTCTTGCTGAGAGAGGTGATGCCGTTGATCGAGAAATATTATTCCGTGGCAAAGGGGCCGGAGCACACGGGATTGGGAGGATCGTCGCTAGGCGGGTTGATCACGCTGTACACGCAGTTGGCGGCGCCGGGAGTGTTTGGCCGATTGCTGATTGAGAGTCCGTCGTTGTGGGTCGCGAATCGAAAGATTCTTGAAGAGTGTCGAAAGTTTCGGGACTGGCCGTATCGCATTTATGTGGGGATGGGAACGCGCGAAGTGGGAAATACGGCGAAAGATGAGAAGGTGATGAATGATGTGCGCGAGTTGGAGCGCATTTTGCAGAGTGCGAAGTTGGGAACGGCGCGGCTGAAAGTGGTCGTCGAAGAAGGCGCGACGCACAATGAGGCGGCATGGGGGGCGCGGTTTGAGAAGGCTGCGGAATTTTTGTTTGGGCCGTGATTGGGTGTGGTCGCAAGAGCTGCTCAAGTCCGAAATTTCCCCAGCTATGCAGTCAAGCCTTTCCCGAAATGTTTGTGTCGCTTGAGTTTTCCCGGAGCCTGTAAAGCTGCGCGCTGACCAATTGGGCCATGCCTGATTGCCGAAGCAAGTGGCCGCTTTCCTGCGGCGCACTCTCCTTCTGAGCGTAAAGGTGTAGACGGCATCGCCGATGGGGATAGTCATGGGAGATGTGTCTTAGCGTTTTGTTTGCCGAAAGTTGTGTGTGTGCGCGACCCAGTTAAGGACTCCTAATCTGCCTGGCCCGCCATGTCCATAGCGCTTTATAAGGAGAACGATGGAACAACCAGAAACGCACATATTGCTGATCGAAGACAATCCGGGAGACGCGGACCTGGTCCGACTGCGGCTGACCGAAGGCCAGCCCAACCTTCGCGTGGAGTGCGTGCCCCGGCTTGCGGATGCGCTGGAGAGTCTGAGCAAGGAAACACCTTCACTGGTGCTGCTCGATCTGAACCTGCCGGATAGCCGCGGCGCCGAGACCTTCCGGAAGATACGGGAAATGGCGCCCCATGTGCCCGTCGTGGTGCTTTCGGGACAGGACGACGATGGAATGGCCGCGAAGGCGTTACATCAAGGCGTGCAGGACTATCTGCTTAAGAGCGATATTTCCAGCAAACAACTGGAACGCGCGATGCGCTATGCGGTGGAACGGCAGGCGCTGGTGCTCTCGCTGGAAATCGCCAGCAAGCAACGAATGGATTTCAAGAACGAATTTTTGTCGCACGTATCGCACGAGCTGCGCACTCCACTCACGTGCATTCACGATTACGTCACCTTGTTGTTGGACGGGCTGGCAGGGCCGGTGGCGCCGGAGCAATCCGACCATCTGAAGACGGTGCTGAAGAGTGTGAATCAGTTGCACGCGATGATCCGCGACCTACTGGAAGCCACGCGCGCCGAAAGCGGCACGTTGCGAGTGGAGCCGAGATGCATCGCGATCGGAGAACTCATGGAGCAGGCTGTGGCCATGATGCGACCCACAGCGCAGGCGAAACAAATCACACTCGCGGTTGTGCTGGATTTCGGCATTCCGCTGGTGTACGCCGATCCGGACCGCATTCTGGAGGCTTTGATCAACCTGCTGGATAACGCCATCAAGTTCACGGGCGAGGAAGGCTCGGTGATCGTGAACGCGTCCATGACCGAGAACGATCCCAACATGGTCTATGTCTCGGTCACCGACACGGGAAGGGGCATCAGCCTGGAAGCACAGTCTCTGATTTTCGAGCGCCTGTATCAGGACCCGAATTCGATTGACAACAATCGCAAGGGCCTGGGACTCGGCTTGTTCATCTGCAAGGAATTGGTGCGGCTGCATGGGGGCAGGATCTCGGTGGCGAGCGAACCGGGGGAAGGCAGCATGTTTACTTTTACGCTGCCTCTTTACTCTCTGGCGCAGCTGCTGGCGCCGGTGATTGTGCACGAGGAGCGCTTGCGGACGGCGCTGGTGCTGGTAGGAGTGGAACTGGCGTCGCTGGCGAAGCCTCCGCGGGGCGATTGGCGGGAAGGTTGGCGACAAGGGCTGGAGACTCTGCGGCATTGTGTGTACGTCGACCAGGATCTGGTGCTGCCGCCGATGGGCGAATCGGGCGCCGCAGAGACGTTCTTTGTAGTTGCGTCCACGGACATGGAGCATGCTGGGATTATGACGGCGCGCATACGTAAGCAAATGGAAGGTATTGCCGATCTGAAAGGCAAGAGCACACTGACAATCACAACCGTTCCGGTGGAGATTGGAGCCATTGACTCCAGCAAGTCTTTGGCAGGGCAAGTGGAAGCGGTGGCGGGGCGGGTGACGGAAATGATCATGTTGAGTATGGCGAACAAAAAGAATCCAGGGAATGATGCTAGGCATTTCAACTAGATAACAAACCAAGGGAGAGTGCGATGCGAAAACCGAAAGTGCTGTTAGTGGACGACGATCCCGATCTACTCAAAGCCATGCGGCTAAGGTTGCGGGCAAACAATTGCGATGTGGTCACGGTGTCCGACGGCTATTCGGTGGTGGGCGCCGCCCAAAAAGAACATCCCGATGTGATCGTTCTCGACCTGGGGCTGCCGGCTGGAGACGGGTTTGTGGTGCTGGAGCGTCTGCAACTCAGCGACGCACTGTCGGGAATTCCAGTGATCGTGCTGACGGCTCGCGATCCGCACGGCAACGAAGTGCGCGCGCTCAAGGCGGGAGCTGTAGCGTTCTTCCAGAAGCCGGTGGATAACGTGGAATTGCTCAACGCGATTCGCGGCAGCCTTCCGCAACAGGGTCCATCGCAAGTGCCGATGATCTCGTGAGCTTTGGGTACGACGTCACCGGGTGTTATGGGCGCAGTCTGACTTCGTCGGCGGCAGCGAAGAACGGCGGTCAGTGCATACCTATGCTCGATGAGTGCATCCTATAGAAAAGCAGCTACAACCTATAGGATGGGAATCATGGAAAGAATTTTGTTGTCAGGGCTATTGGTGGCGGCGCTGGCGGGATGGGCGGCCCCGCAGGCGATTCCGGCACCGGCTGGTGCGGCGACGCAGGCTCAGAGTTCCAGTCCATTGCCAGCGGGCACAATCATCTCCATCGAACTGTCGAAATCGGTGGACGCGAAAAAGGCGAAGGTTGGCGACAAGATCGAAGCCACTGTTCCGGCGGATCTGTTGTTACACGGAAAAATTGTGATACCCCGCGACACCAAAATCATCGGCCACATTAGCGATGTGAAAGCGCACACCAAAGAGTCTCCCGACTCGAAGGTCGGTATTGCGTTTGACCGCATGGTGATGAAGAAAGGTGGCGAAGTGCCGCTTCAGGTTGTGGTGCAGGCGGTTGGACGTCCGCTGCAGTTGGTGGATTCGCAGGACCACTTGAACAGAATGCCGAGCGGGAGCGCGTCTACGTCCGGAGGTGGCATGGGTGCGCCGATGCCATCGCGCTCGGAAGAGCGAGTGGGTGCGATTCCGACGGGCGCGGCTGGATCGGACACGGACTCGCCGCCGCCGACCACGATGGCTCCGCTTGGCCCGACCAGTCAGGGGATGGTCGGGATGAAAGGGCTGTCGCTGAATGTGTCGGTGATCAGTTCACAGACGGGCAATGTGCGTCTGGAGAGTGGGACGCAGATGGTGTTGCGGGTGGAGTAGAGTTTGCCGTCCCGTTCAAGAAACGTCTAGCAAACCAACTGGTCGCGCGTCAGCTTCAATCCGTGTAAATTGCCGAGGACGGTGACGGCAATTTGGTCGGTGCGGAAGAATTCGTCGGCGGTTTGTTGTAAGTCTTCGGCGGTGACGGCTTCGATCCGGTCGATGAGTTCGTCGAGGCCGTAGAAGCGGTCGAAATACATTTCCTGACGGGCCAGGTTTGACATGCGCGCGGCGGAGGATTCGAGCGACAGCATCAGGCTGCCTTTGAGTTGATCTTTTGCGCGGCGCAATTCTTCGTCGGGAACGGGCGTGGATTTCAGGTTGCGAAATTCGGCAATGACGGCATCCACGACTTTGGTGGCCGATTGGTGCGAGGTGCCGGCGTATATGCCCAAACATCCCGTGTCGCGATAGGGGTTGAGGTCGCTGTAAATCGCATACGCGAGGCCCTGGCGCTCGCGGATGTTCTGGAACAGGCGCGAACTCATGCCTCCACCGAGCAACGTGTTCAGGACGTACGACGCATAGCGTTTCTGATGCGCGATCGGGTGCGAGGGAACGCCGATACAGATTTGGACCTGCTCCAGCGCCTTCTTGTTGCGCAGGTTAATTCTTGCGAACGTTTGCGGGGGCGGCGAGTCGAGGCCGTTCTTGACGGGCTTCATGTGCTCGAAATGTTTTGCCACCAGTTCGACAAAATTCTTGTGATCGAGATTTCCGGCGGCAGCGACGATCAGGTTGCCGGGAGCGAAGCGGTCTCCGTAATGTCGCGAGACGACAGAACGCTCGAAGCGGCGGACCGTGTCGCGCGTGCCCAGGATCGGTTTCCCCAGAGCGTGGTCTTTCCAGAAACTTTGCGTGAAGATTTCATGGACAAGATAGTCGGGACTGTCCTGGTCCATTTTTATTTCTTCCAGGATCACGCCGCGCTCGCGGGTTATATCGCTGGCGTCGAATACGGGACGAAGCACCAGATCGCTGAGAACATCGAGCGCGATGGGGACGTGCTCATCGAGAATCTTGATGTTGAAGCAAATACATTCCTTGGCGGTGAAGGCGTCCATGTTGCCGCCGATCGAGTCGACTTGGCGAGCGATGGCTTCGGCGGAGCGATTCTCCGTGCCCTTGAAAACCATGTGCTCGATGAAATGCGAGATGCCGTTCCATTCCGTGTCTTCATCGCGTGAGCCCGACTTCAGCCAGATGCCGATGGAGACCGAACGCAGGTGCGACATCTGCTCGGTGATGACCGTCAGGCCGTTCGGCAACACGCGGCGATGAATGTTGCGGGTTTCTTTTACCATTGAGGTTGGTCTATTTTCCCATACCCGGCGAAGTTACGTGAGGGGAAGGGTGTTAGGCGTGTTGTTTGTTGCAGTTACAAGAGGTGACTCCCGCGCAGTTCCGGTGCGCAAGCGCGGCGAATGAACGGATTCCGGGAAGAATCCGCAGCGCCCTGCCGCAGGTGCCGTCCCTTGCGGGACTCGGTTTCTCCATTTGGCCTTCCCGGCACTTCCGTGCCGGGCTTTCTTATGACGCCGCTGCGCGGCTGGGGATCCGGTCAGTACGCTTCTTCGCGCGCGCTTCGACCTCCAACAACTCCCATGCGCCGCAATGCGGTGCGCTACACTCCAAAGAACGCACTGTCATGCAAACTTTGCAATCCAACTCGCTGCTCGGGCTTACAGCTCAGGAACTGACTTCGCTGGTTCTGGATTCGGGCCAGCCTGCGTACCGTGGCCAGCAGCTATTTGATGCGGTGTATCGCCAGCGGATTGAGACCCTGGAACAGATTTCCACCCTGCCGATCGAGTACCGCGAGCATTTAGGAGAGCAGGGTTGGCGCGTGGGACTGCCGGGGATTTCGGGAAAATTCGTTTCGAGCGACGGCACGGTGCGCTACCTGATGGCACTGGCGGACGGAGAAACGGTGGAGACGGTCTGGATGCCGGAGGGGGATGACGGCGAGACCGGGGACGGCAGCGAAGCGGGCGATGAGGTGGAAGCGCCGGCGGTGGCCGTGGGGACTCCGTGGCGGCGGGCGACAATTTGCGTTTCGAGCCAGATGGGATGCGCGGTGAATTGCCGCTTCTGTTTTACGGCGCTGCTGGGAGTGAAACGCAATCTTGCGGCGGGAGAAATCGTCGGACAGATCGCGGCGGTATTGCGCGATCAGGGAGTGCGGCCGCCCCAACAGCGCGTGAACATCGTGTTCATGGGGATGGGCGAGCCGTTCCTGAACTACGACAACTTCATGAAGTCGGTGCAATTACTGGTGGAGGGGGTAGGGATTCCGGAAGGGCGGATGACGGTTTCGACGGCGGGGATTGTGCCGCGCATCCAGGATTTTGGACGGGAGGCGGTTCGTCCAAAGCTGGCGATTTCGCTGAACGCTTCGAATGACGCGCTGCGCAGCGAAGTCATGCCGCTGAATCGCAAATGGAATCTTCGAGAATTGATGGAAGCGGCGCGGGCGTTTCCTCTGCGGGCTCGGGAGCGGCTTACGTTCGAGTATGTGCTGCTGGACGGCGTGAACGACGCGTCCGAAAATGCGCGCGAGCTGGCCGAACTGGTGCGTGGAGTTCGGGCGAAGATCAATCTGATTGCGCTGAATTCGGGCGTCGAATTGTCGTATCGGACGCCGACGCAGGCGCGGGTGGGGGAGTTTCAGCGAATCCTGATCGCGGCGGGGATTCCGGCGTTCGTCCGGCGGCCACGAGGGCGGGATATATTCGCGGCGTGCGGACAGCTGAAGGGCAGGTCAGAGGTCAGAGGTTAGATTGCAGAGGTGAAGTGAGGTCAGAGGTGAGAGGTCAGATTGAAGAGGTAAGAACCGTTCGGCTCATAAGGTTTTCACCTCTTCAATCTGACCTCTCACCTCTGACCTTAATCAAGATCCGGCGACGGCTCGGTGTGGGGCGTTGGCGAGTTGCGGTTGAATCGATGGCTTCGCGAGTGCGGGCAGTTCGACGCGGAAGGCTGCGAAGGCGTCGGACGCTGGCTGCACGAGGATACGGCCGCCATGCTCGGCGACGATTCGCGAGCAGGCGCCGAGGGAGAGCGTCGACGGTATGACGCTGCTCTCCGCACTCTGGAGGGGCTGGTAGGAGATCGCAGGCGAGGACGGATCGGCGGTGAAATCGATATTGACGAACACGCCGTCGTGCCGGGTTTGGAGATGGAGAGCGGAAGGCGATCCCGGATGCGCGCGGGAGCCGATTTGTCCGGCAAGGTGTAGAAAGACATGCAAGAGCTGGTTGGAATCCGCGAGGACAGGCGGAAGTGCCGTACCGAGATCCATGTGGAAGTCGGTGGTTTGCATCTCGAGCTGGGGCGCGAGTAAACGCATCGCGGTTTGCAGAATCGAGTTCACGTCGACCGCGGCCATCTTGGCGGGAGCCTGACGGACAAAGGTCAACAGGCTGGCAACGAGGGTCCGGGTGCGACGCACTTGCGCTGCGATGCGTGCGGCCACGCTCTGTTCCTGCTCCGGCATCTCGGTTGCGCTCAGCAGATCGGAATAGCCCAACATGGCAGTGAGCGGATTGTTGATTTCATGAGCGGCGCCGCCGACCAATTGGCCGAGGGAAGCCAACTTCTCCGAATGGATCAGTTGGGCTTGTAGTGTCTTCAAATCTTCGAACGAGCGGCGCGACGTTTCCAATAAGTGGGCGAGTTCCTTGGCCAGGAGGCTTTGCCGCATGAAGAGCAGAATGCCCATCACGATCATGGTGAGCAAGCTCAACGCGCTGCGGAAGTTCTGCACCGACGGCGGAGAGTTGGGTTCCAGTCTCGCGTAAAGCGCTAGACAGGGAATGCTGAAAAGGGCGAGCATGCCAAGCCGGGTGATCCAGACGCCGAGCAAAGGCTGAGAGCGCTTGGACTCCGAGAGTTCAAAGCG
>JAYTFO010000496.1:0-5120 GCA_043734305.1 Acidobacteriota bacterium
ACGCGAGCGTCCAGTACACGATTCTCGGGGGGTGTCCGACGTAGTCGCCGGGCCCGCCGAAAACAAACAGTTGGAGTGGGAGGACAGGTCTCAATGCGACGTCAATAACGCCGACCGTGAATCTGGACAGCGGCAAGACAATCAGTGTCGCGACCGCTGAAGCGACAACTGCGGCGATGGCGAAGCGAATTCGCAGCGCCCGCGGCAAGAGCTGCAGACGGGGCGCTTCCCTGAGCACTCTCAAGAACTTCCAAGTACCGCATCAACTCAGGGCCGATCAGAATACGGGGATAACAGGCCGCCCGTTCAAGCGTGTAAGCCTGCTCCACCGCTGCTCCATAGACTTCCGGGTGGTCGGGCCACAAGGGGTCGATCACGTGGCCCCACGCTTCCCCGGGAATGGGTGTTTTGGCTGCAGCAGATGGACTAATTCGCGGCGGAAGAGAATGCGAAGTCCGTCGAGACCCAGGCCGCGCGCTCGCACTTTCAATAGTTTTGCCGTGGGGCGCCCGCCGCCCGCTGGCGCCGAAGGCGCCTCGCCACCGCGTCGTAGCAAATAATGATTGGTGATTCCTCCATGAAGGCATACCATCGACGCCAAGTTCGTCAGCGGTAGGTGACCGCATACAAAGTGCGCAGGCGTACGCTGACCGGGGGCCCTATGCGTAGCAAATTGCCGTCGTTGATATCGATCGCGGCGCTCGTAATCGGGCTGTCGTCGCGGGAATCTCAGCCCAGCAGCTTTACTGCAAGGAACAGAGTTGTCCGGGCTCCTGTGGCCTGGTGTTCGACTACATGCTCGCCCTCCCCGCGACGAGTCCGATCACGAACGAGACCCAACTCCTTCAGAGCATTCCAAACGCGCTCTACGTCGAGAAGCACATCAAGGCCGAGGACAAGTTCTGGCGGTGGGACGGTAGCACCTGCAACGTTTATACCGGAATCAAGACCGGCACCTTTGTTCGCAATGACCATGAAGGGTCGGCCACTTGCTTCACCGTGAACCCCGGCGAAGGATTCATCGTGGGAGAGAATCAGCCGGCCCAGTACACGATCCAGGGTGCCGATGCGTCGATCTCGATCTCACTTCTAGCCGCTGGTCCGGGAAGCCTGACCGGCGAGAACCTGATCTCGCTTCCGTTTTGCCCGAATTCGAGCGTGAAAACTGCGAGTCAATTGATGAACGCGATCGGGTTTGCGAGCGTTCAGAACGTCCAACGCTACCTTTGCGCATCGGACACATTTCAGGTTTACACGGGCCGGAAAGCTAGTTCCCCAGATTTTCCCCTGGTTCCGGGCGAAGCGTACTTCGTCAAGGTGCTAACGACCGCGAACTACGTCACGTCGCTCGGCGGTGGCTGCGGGTTGCCGCTGTGCACCTCGTCTCTCCCCGCAACGTACAATGTCTCCGGAACTGCGAACACAACGACCTTCGCTTTCAAAGTCTTGAACGGAAACGGCGAGGTGCTGTGCTCCAACAACTGCGCGCCGTTGTCGATTGGGGACACCGCGACCCAGATCGCCTCAAAATTCGCGGCCGCTATCAACGCTGCATGTGCCGGGAATGGCGTTCCCGCCGCCACCGCAAGCGCGAGCGGCACGCAGTTCAGCGTCTACCTCAATCAGGTCGCTCCGCCGGATCTGGTGGTTGGAACGGGAAATCCCCCAGGGTGCGCAAACGATTCCTGCGTCGCGAGTTGCGACATTGGCACGAGCGGCTTCTGCCAATTCAATCCGACAATCTCGCTCGCACCGTCCAACTGTACTGGCTTTCCCAACGGAACGACCTGCAATGACGCGAACGCCTGCACGTTGACCGACACGTGTCAGTCGGGCACCTGCGTGGGTTCGACGCCGGCCGCGGACGGGACGTCTTGTGGCGGAGGTAACGTGTGCCGCGCCGGTGTCTGCATGCTCGACGTGCCGGCAGTCTCGACCACAGGGATCGCGGCGCTCATGCTGTTCATAGCGGCGGGGCTGGCAGTCTGGATCATCCGTCAAAAGACATCGTGAATCCGGAAACGCGGGCAAGGAAAGTGTTCCGTCCTCTCTGGCACGCTGACAAGCACGGCAAGCATCTATCCGATGACTAGGATCCGCATGCGCGCTCTGGCTTCTGGGGGCGAACGGGTGCGCGCACGCAGATATCGTCGAGTCGTCGGTCTCCACTCTTCTCTTCGCATAATTTCCGAGTGCACCGCGCTGTATCCCGTGGTGATCTTCCTGTCTGCGGTGGTGGCATCTCCCGCGTCTTGGAAGCACAAGCTGGTGGGCGTGCTCGGCGTGCCGATTTTGGTTGCACAGACGCGTCTCACGCATGCGGCAGGTGGGCGATCCCAGACCGGCGAAAGTTCTGAAGTTCGCAGGTTCGTCTATCAGCATTCTTTAAGAACTCTCAGGAGCCGAAGCGCGGCCGAGTTACCCTGGCGGTCATGCAGCATCGGCACCGCGTTCTCTTTAACGATTGTTGTTGACTAGCTCCCTCTTGCGCGTACCATCACGCGCAAGAGTGGTCGCGCAATCGGGGAAGTACGATAACTAGCTGCCATCCCGAGCCACTCCTGTCATCTTGATGCTTGCGCGGGGGCGGTTTTCGAGAGACAAGCGAGCGGAAGTTTGACCTCGGGGGCGTGGGCTCCGCACTCGCGCTGGCTCGGAGAAAGGTGGGGCTCATGATTCGACGACGCATTGCAACTTCGGCTCTAAACAGCATGGACCGGAGCACATGCAGGAAACACGCTCGTGTGGACGCCTTTGTCTTCGTAATCGGCCTGGTCTCGACCCTCGTGGTCATCCCCGCAACCATGGCAGGATCGGTCGATGTGAATATCACCGCCGACAACGGCTACGAGTTTGCGTTCGGGAGCTCGACAGGGATTAACCAGTCGGTCCAAGGTCCGGTGAACAATACCTTAAACGGCGACATCTTTAGCTGCGGAACACCAGGGCCCGAGCATTACTCCGCCATACCAGCCAGCGCTGGCGACTTCATGTACGTCGTCGCGATTAATGATGGTTCAGTCACGCAGGGAGTCCTGGGGCAAGTCAGCTTCAACGGCGGCGCCCCCTTTTTCTCGGGAACAAACTGGCAGGTCTACGACACGGGCATCTCGGGGAGCCCTGCCGCTTTCCCCTCCGTAGCGACGATCAATGCGTACATAGCGGCCGCGAACGCGGGCACGGGCCCGGCATCTGGTAGCAAGGGATGGGTGAGTTCGGCGGGAGCCGGTACCACCGGCGCAGTCGGAGTCCTCGCCATCGGCGAAGACAACAGTGACGCCGGAGGCGACTTCGGCATTGCCTGTCAGAGTGGGCCCAGCGGGATTGGCCCGTCGGCACGGTGGATGTGGTACAACCCGAACCCCGCGACGATTTCTGATCCATTCCAGACCGCCAACACTCCTGGCCACGGAACAAATGTCATAATTTTCCGCGTGATACCCGCGTCGGTGCCGTTTCCAGCTGTCTCGTTGCCCGCGACTGCGGTACTGATACTCCTGATGGCTGCGGGTCTGGTCGTCTGGACGATTCGTCAAAGGACCTCCTGAGTAAGGGAGCGCGGGTGTGAGTCGACGAAAGTCCACGAAGACTAGTCAGACGAACGGGCGCGGGAAGCTTGTCGTGAAGGCGTTGGCCGTCTTCGCGGCGACGTACGGCGCGCTAATGACGATCGTCTTCTTTTGGGGACGGCCCGTCGAACACTATCTGAATCTATGGACGGCCAAGACATCCGCATGGGGGCTTTGGCTCTTGGGGGCCAACGGCCTCGCGCATGGAGATGTCGTAGAGTCTGCAGTGTCCTCGGTACGGATCATCTCGGAATGCACAGCCCTCTATCCTGCCGTGATTTTCGTCTCTGCCGTCGTCGCATCCCCCGCCACATGGCGGCACAAGATGCTGGCCGCGTTCGGAGTGCCGCTCTTGGCGATCGTGAACTTGGTTCGGATCGTGAGTCTTTGCTACATCGGTCACTGGTTCCCGCAGGCGGTGGACGTGGCGCACTACGTAGTTTGGCAGTCGCTCATGGTTTTCTGCACCGTCGTCCTGTGGCTGCTGTGGGCCGCTCGATCCGGGTCACCACATGAACCTTCAGCGGCGTAGGGTCCTGGCCTTCGCGCTGGCGTTCATTCCTCCATTCGTCGTCGCGGTCTGGCTCTACCCGAGCATTCTGCCCACCTATCAGCGCGCGGTACTCGCAAGCGTCAACTCGTTCCTTGCGATCCTTTCCCCAGTTGCCGAGATTCGAGCAGTTCTCGCCGGGCGATGGCAGATTCTGGTGCACAGACCGAACGCTTCTGGCATCGTCACCTACACTCTCGGGAGCGCAAATATCGGCCTATTGACCTTTTTCCAATTGGTTGTTCTCTCCGCGCTGCTTCTGGCCACACCGGTGAAATTGAAAGAGCGGCTTCGGCTGTTCGCCTACGGAATCGGTGTGATGTTCGTATTCCATTTGCTGTGCATCGCCGGCTGCGCCTATGGGATGGCACTTATCGACAACTCCAAGAACGTCACGTTCAGAAGTCTTCCGATTATCCTGGGCCCGTTCGCATCCGGGCTCGCGGTTATCGTATGGAGCCTCCTAACATGGCGATACTGGCTCGCGGCACCCGAGGCTCCTGAGCTTTGGAATGCGAGCGAAGCAGTGGGTAGGAAGCCGAGACATCGTTCCGGAAATTACGCGGGGAGAAAGGCGCGACCTCGCCATCAGTCGTAGGGGGTGGCGGCGATATACTGCGCCACCCCTGTCGGGCGAGCTTCTTTGATTCACCGAGCGAAGGCCCGCGCAGGCGAAGAAAAGGGTTCCGCCGAGTGGCGAGCCTGCGCCGCATGTCCTCCTTTTTTCAGAAGGATTGTTTCCGCCTTGTTTCAGAAGGATTGTTTCCGCCTTGCCCGTGCGGCGCAGCGCGGGGAAGATCTCGGACGCGCGGGTGCCGCGGCGCTCGGGCATGGCAGAAACAATTGGGAAGAACGAAGCCGCTCTCGGGATACCGCTATGGGGAACCAATCGCTGCGTGGTTGCCAGTCGCGCGAATCGTGCCGCCAGCGTGCCGCGTGCTTTGACCGAGGGTGTGCCGCATGTCGACGTCAACTCGTGAGACGACGTGCGGGGTGCTGTC
>JAYTFO010000497.1:0-7496 GCA_043734305.1 Acidobacteriota bacterium
CCTTCTCGGCGAGGTTTTTGTCGATAAGTTGCGTGGGATAGCTTTCGTCGGCCGAGAAAAAAATATCAAAGGGCGCGCCGTTCTCGATTTGATTCATCAGATTGCCGGACGAGCCGAAAGTTAGTTTGACGCTTTGTCCGGATTGTTTCGAGTAGTGTGCGACGATGTCGGGAAGTGCCGTGGAAAGGTCGGCGGCGGCGGCGACAGTGATCTCCTGGGCAAAAACGCAAGAAGTCAGCAGAAAGGCGAGAAACGGGATTCGTAAGAACAATATGTACTCCTGGGCAAAGAATGGGAAGGGCAACGGTTCAGAGGATGTTGAAAAAGTGTCTTGGGCGCTGCTAGGCTGACCTCCGCGGCTAAAGCCACGATGAAAACAAGCCATTGATCGCAGCGGTAAACCGCTGCGCCACCCAAAAACAAGTGCAACGTCGACTCTCTCCGCAGCCTTTTTTACTCGTGCCGTCAGTCGTGCTGACTGCCAACTGCTAAGAGCTAAGAGCTACTCCTACACCAGCCTGGTCTTCGACAACGGCAACTCGCGCACGCGCTTCCCCGTGGCCGCAAACACAGCATTACATAATGCGGGAGCAAATGGCGGCACACCCGGTTCTCCCACTCCCGCGGGTGGAGCGTCGCTCGCGACAATATGTACATCGATTTTCCGCGGAGCGCGGCCCATGCGCGTGACTTGGTAGCTGTCAAAATTGCTCTGGTCGATCACGCCGTTCGTCGCAGTAATCTCGCTGAACAGCGCTAGGCTCGTGCCAAACACGGCCGCACCTTCGAACTGATTGCGAACATTGTCGGGACTCACAACGGTTCCAGCATCCACGGCAGTCCAGACGCCGGGAATGTGTACCTGTCCTTTGTTATCGACTTCGACTTCCACCACTGTGGCAACATAGGTCAAGAAACTGCGATGGGCCGCAATGCCCAGTCCGCGCCCCTTTCCCATGGTTCGCTTGCCCCATCCGGATCTTTCGGCCGCGATTTCCACCACGCGCCGCAGTCGCCCCGTGTCGAACGGATACGCCTTGGCCTCTTCGGCGTCATCCCCCTTGGCTCCGAAATCCAGAACCCGCGGCGGCCCGATCAAGCCCAGCAAATATTCAACCGAATCTTTATTAGCAGCCTTGGCAAGTTCGTCAGCAAAGCCCTGAATTGCAAATGCGTGATAGATGTTCGCCACGCTCCGCAGCCATCCGATGCGGACGTGGTAATCAGCTGGTCCATTCTCGGCGCGGTGGTTGGGAATGTCGAACGGCAGATTGTTCCATCCCAAGCCCATTTCGTCGTCGCCGTACGTGGCGTCGGCTTCGAAGGTTGAGTTGATAGGCGGAAATACGCTGCGCTGGAGCCATGCGGTCGGCTTGCCGTTCGGTCCAATGGCGGCCTTCATGTACATCGCGGCGACGGAGTGAAAGAAGTCGAAGCGAATGTCGTCTTCCCGAGTCCACACAACTTTGACCGGCTTGCCAAGTTGTTTGGATAGGATCGCTGCTTCGGCGACCTGATCGGGCTTCGACTTACGTCCGAAACCGCCACCCAAAAGGGTGACGTGACAGGTAACGTCTTCTTTCTTGATGCCGAGCGCGCTGGCAACCGTGTCCTGCACTGCCTGCGGGTTCTGGGTGGGCGCCCACGCCAGGACTTTCCCGTCACGATATTCCGCCACGGCGACCGGTGGCTCCATCGAAGCGTGCGCCAGATGGGGCGCATAGTATTCGGCGTCGACGATCTTGCCGCCCTTCGCGAAGACCGCATCCACGTCGCCGATATTACGAACCGCCTTACCGGGTTTCCGGGAGGTCGCTTCGAGCGTCTTGCGATAGTTCGCCGAGTTGTACCCCGAATGAGGACTGTTGTCCCATTCAATCTTCAGGCTCTTACGCCCTTTGAAAGCGGCCCAAGTGCTGTCGGCAATTACGGCGACGCCACCCAGTGGCTGAAACTTATGCGGGGGCTTCACCGTTTCGATCGTCAATGTCTGCTTGACCCCGGGAACCTTGAGCGTAGCCTTGTCGTCGTAGGACTTGATCTTTTGTCCGAGGACCGGCGGATGCTCGATCGAAGCGTAGACCATTCCAGGCATAGTCGCATCCATGCCAAAGATCGCCTTGCCGGTGACCATGTCCTCAAGGTCGAAAAGCGCATTCGTTTCCTTGCCTATGTATCGCCAATCGGCGCGCGACTTGAGTTGCAGATCCTCCACCTTAGGAACCGGCAACTTCGCAGCAGCAGCGGCCAGTTCGCCGTATCCGAGTTTCCGGCCACTCGCGCGATGCACGACGAAGTGCGGTTCAGTCGTGCAATCTTTCGCCGAAACTTTCCATTGCGCAGCGGCGGCGCTGATCAGCATGGCTCGCCCGGCGGCTCCCACCTGACGCATCTGATCGAAGAAACTGCGGACCGAATGGGAGCCATCAGTGTCCTGATCGCCGTACTTAACATCGCCAATCGCCTGGTCAATCTTCACCTTCGACCAGTCGGCGTCAAGTTCATCGGCGACCACCAGGGGCAGGGCGGTGCGGCTGCCACAGCCCATCTCGGAACGATTCGCGACGATCGTCACCGTGCCGTCGGAAGCAATCGACATCCACAAACTGGGCTCGAGCACAGCGGGCGCCGCTTCGCCTTCAGCGGCCCAAAGGGGCTCAGGGATAAAGCGCGCACTCAGCACGAACGCTCCGCCGACAAGCGCGCCCTGCAAGAATCCGCGACGAGAAACATTCTCGATGAGTTTCATGCGCTCTCCTTCGCAGCCTGATGGATGGCCGCCCGAATCCGCGAGTAGGTACCGCAGCGACACAGGTTGCCGGACATGACGGTATCAATATCATGGTCGGTGGGATTCTTGTTGTCCTTGAGGAACGCGATGGCTTGCATGATCTGTCCCGTCTGGCAGTAGCCGCATTGTGGAACTCTAATTTCCATCCATGCTTTTTGCACGGGATGCATCGGCTCAATGCCTTCGATGGTCGTGATCTCCGCACCGCTGACTTCTTTCATCGCCGTGGTGCACGATCGGATGGCCGCGCCATTGTGGTGTACCGTACACGCTCCGCACAGAGACATGCCGCAACCAAACTTCGTTCCCGTCAGCCCGGCGACGTCGCGCAAGTACCACAGCAACGGCATCTCGGGATCGCCGTCAAATGTTCTCTCTTTTCCGTTCACCTTCAGGCGGATCATTTTTCCTCCAGCTTCAGACAGATGAAGTCGCAGAATTGATTCCCATATCCTAGTCGCTGAGCGGGAAATGTGGAAGAGCGAGGCTTAATGGGGAAGCCGGAGACTCACCACAGAGTCACAGAGTCACAGAGAAACAAAGAAAAATGGACTTTCTCTGTGTCTCTGTGACTCTGTGGTGAATGGGTTTGCCCCGCGTCATATAATTGTCTGTCATTCTTGGAGGCAATTTGGCCTACGACGATCTACGGGACTGGATCAAGGCGCTCGACCGCGCCGGCGAACTCAAACGCATCCGCACGGAAGTGGACCCCATACTGGAAATCGCCGAGATCGCCGACCGCGTTTCGAAGAGCCGCGACAAGCAGGGAAATGTTGGCGGCAAAGCTCTGCTGTTCGAAAACATCAAGGGTTATCCGGGGGCGAAACTCCTCATCAACCAGTTTGGATCGGCGCGCCGCATGCGGCTGGCGCTCGAAGTAGATGGGCTCGACGAAATCGCGGACCGCATCCGCGCCTTCATGGACGTGAAGTCTCCGCAAGGCTTTCTCGACAAAGTAAAAATGCTGCCCATGCTGGCGGAGATGGGCAAGTTTTTTCCAAAGACGGTTCTCACCGGCCCTTGTAAAGAGGTCATCAAGCGGGAAAAGTTTTCGTTGCTGGATTTCCCCGTCCTGCAATGCTGGCCGAAAGATGCGGGACGATTCATCACCTTGCCGTGCGTGATCACGCGCGATCCGAAAACAGGGAAGCGCAACGTCGGCATGTACCGCATGCAGGTCCATGACGAGCAGTCCACCGGGATGCACTGGCAGCGCCAGAAGGTCGCGGCGGAACACTATCGCGACCGCATGCGCGCATCCATGGCAGCCGAGTGCGACGCGGAGGCCCCCGCCCGCGTAGCCGTGGACATCATGGCAAGGTCATCGGGAGGTTCCGTTCTCGCTCCCGGCGTCCGTCCTGAAGGTAGGATGGACGTAGCCGTCGCCATCGGCACCGATCCCGCGCTGACGTTCTCAGCGATCGTGCCGGCGCCGCCTGAAGTCGAAGAGTTCATCATCGCCGGATTCCTGCGCCAGAAGCCCGTCGAGCTGGTGAAGTGTGAAACCATCGACCTGGAAGTTCCCGCCGACGCCGAAATCGTGCTCGAAGGCTACGTCAAACTCGACGAACTCAAACTGGAAGGCCCATTCGGCGATCACACCGGATTTTATTCTTTGGAAGATCTGTATCCAGTCTTTCACGTCACCTGCATCACGCACCGCAAAGACCCGATCTATGCGACGACGGTCGTCGGCAAGCCTCCGCAAGAAGACGCCTGGATGGGCAAAGCCGTCGAACGAATTTTCCTGCCCTTGATGAAGCTGACCATCCCAGAACTGGTGGACGTGAATCTGCCCATCGAAGGTGTCTTCCACAACCTGATGATCGTCTCCATCCGCAAGTCCTATCCCGGACAAGCCCGCAAAGTCATGAACGCCATCTGGTCGCTCGGGCAAGCCATGTTCACGAAATGCATCATCGTGGTCGACGAAGACGTCAACGTACAAGACCTCGCCGACGTCACCCTGAAAGCCCTGAACAATATTGACCCCGAACGCGACATCCAGTTCACACTCGGCCCAGTAGATTCGCTCGATCACGCCGCGCGCCTCGCCAACTACGGATCGAAAATGGGGATTGATGCCACGCGGAAGTGGTCGACTGAAGGTTTCACGCGGCCCTGGCCGGATGAGATCGTGATGGACGCGGAGACTCGGGCGTTGGTGGATGGGAAGTGGAAGGCGCTGGCGAAGGAACTAGGAATGGAGTAGAAAGCGACCGGCGACCTTCTGCTTGGAGGGGGCTGGTCTGCAATTCTGTTGATCAAAGTAGGAGGAACAGGATTTGGCTTAGAATCTGTCTTAGTTCATTTGGGCGTATAATTTGGCGCGTGTCGCGTTCGAAGAAGGAACTCCTTATGAAAAAGGCTTCTATTCATCTGTGCTTTGCTCTAATTTGTATTTTCACCGCAGGCGCGCAAGAGTCATCCGTACCGCAGGTAACAACCAATGATGTCATCGCGATGAAACAAGCGGGACTTTCTGATGACCTTGTAATTGCTAAGATCAAGACGAGCAACAAGCCTGAAATACTAAGTACGGATGATCTGATCAACTTAAAGAAGCAAAACATCAGTGACGCCGTTATCAAGGCCTTGATGGATCCGAGGAACGCGGTTGCGCCTGCTACCGATGTTCCCGGATCTTCAATTGCCAAGCGTCTGCTCAACGTCAATCCCTCGGGAGCAACCCCCGAAGCAGGGAGCCCTGCACTTAGAAACCCAGACGACCCTATGACCTCACACGACTCGGGCATCTATATGCTCGGTGAGGACTCCGCGGGGAAATCACACATGGTCATGTTGGAGCGGGCCGCTTACCAAGGCACCAAGACAGGCGGCTTATTCACGTCCGCAATGACATACGGAGCAGTCAAGGCCAAAACGAAGGCGATACTGCCGGGCAACGCTGCCTCGATTCGCACTCGGCAAGCCAAACCGGTTTTCTACTTTTATTTTGAGGACAAGGCGGCGGGCTTGGGACGAGGAGGATTCTTTGCCGGAGGAAGTGTCTCAAATCCGAATCAATTCGCCCTTCTGAAACTGCATATTGAGAAGCATAATCGTTCTACCGAAATCGGAGCATTTAGCATGTGGGGCGCGTCTTCCGGATCGCAAGAGAAGTCGATTGTCGCTTTCAAAGCGGAGCGACTCGCTCCAGGTCTTTACAAGGCCGAGATTGGTAACGACCCGGCACCCGGTGAATATTGCTTTGTGGCTACAGCAAGTGTTGCAGGTGCCTATGGTTCCGGTGCGACCTTTGCGCACGACCTTTTTGACTTCGGAGTGGATGCGAACTAGTAATTCCCCCGTTTCTCACCTCTTTTGGGTGGCGCAGCGCCGAGTGGCCCACGTTTCGCGTCGAAACGTGGGCGAACTCTGAAATCGGCGGGTGGCCCAGCCTATCGCAATCATCCGAACTTAAGAGGGTGCCCCGTCCAAGCTTTGCTTGGGCGGAGGTTTTAGTTGTTAGCTCCAACCCGTACGGTGAGATGGTAGTCTCTATACTAACGCTTGACAACAGTATCGTATAGCGCTAGTATTGAACCATGATCGCGAGTTTCCGCGACCTGGAAACCGAGAGGTTATGGCAGGCGGGCAAGAGCCGTCGTCTCCCTCCTGATCTGCAACGCCGGGCCTTCAAGAAACTCGCCATTCTGAATGCCGCCGTTACGCTCGACAACTTGAAAGTGCCACCGGGAAACTGTCTGGAGGCGCTTCACGCAAATCGCGCAGGACAGCACAGCATTCGCATCAACGATCAATACCGTGTGTGCTTCGTATGGCGGAACGAAAATGCGTTTGCCGTAGAGATCGTCGATTACCACTAGAAATTGGGGGCTCAGCGTATGGCCAATACAAGCAACAAGATCTTCGCGGTTCATCCCGGCGAAATCCTCAAAACTGAATTCATGGAACCGATGGGCGTGAGCGCGTATGCTCTGGCGAAAGCGCTGAGCTTCCCCGGCATCTATGACGTTGTGCGCGGAGATCGCGCCGTCAGTGCCGACACTGCCATCCGCCTGGGAAAGTATTTCGGTTTGCCCGCGCAATTCTGGCTCAACCTGCAAAATGACTTCGACCTGCGAGTCGCGGAGGGCAGCGGCGTGGGCAAGAAGATTAAGCCGCGCGCGGCCTCTCCAGCGAAGAGATCAACTGCTCGGGCCTTCGCCGCTGCACGCTAGGGCGCTGCCGCTAGGTTAGAATATCCTCATGGAAATCCGCCTTCGCCCCGAACTCGCGGACTTGATCAAACAGGACGTCCAACGTGGCGCCTACGCCAGCGTTGACGATTTCGTCGAGCAGGCTGTGTCCAATCTTCATGAGCAGGAAGCCTGGCTCGCGGCGAATCGCACTGATATTCAAGCCAAGATTCAGGAAGGCTACGAGGCCGCCCAGCGCGGAGAATTGCTCGATCCCGACGAAGTGCGTTCGAAGCTTGCCGAACTGAAACGAACGCGTCCCGCCGAACCGCGACGCTGATGATCCGTTATCAGTTCACGCCGCAAGCCACGAGCGATCTCGCTAACATTTGGGCTTTCATTGCTCAGGACAGTCGTGAAGCGGCCGACCGTGTCGAGGAAGCGGTTTTCGCGCCTGTGATCTTCTTGCTCATTCACCGTTTTCGGGACGTGTGCGAACTGATCTCACGTCGTTTCCTGTCCGCTTCTGGGTGGTGTATCCATATTCGAACTACTTGATC
>JAYTFO010000498.1:0-11112 GCA_043734305.1 Acidobacteriota bacterium
GCTAGGATGCCCTACAATCGACGTTCTTGCCTCGGGTAGACATTTTCTATCCCCAAAATTTCGTCTGTTTTGATAGAAACGGACTTTTTCAACAGCCACGCCAGTTTCGTCAACTATCTCCTTATGTCCTGCAGAACCGGAAGGCACGGTGAATCGCTGAAGAACTTTACTTCCGATTCACTGTTCATGCTGGTGGCTGGAAACCACCACCTGTGGTTCGGTTCAGCCAGAAGCTTTAGAAAGCCGCACCTCGACAACCTGAGTACTCCTTGTATCCCTCGTGAAATGAATGAGCTGCGACGGCACTTTGTTTCGCGTCGTTTGGCACGGCACTTGCCTGTTAGTTGGGTACACGAATATATCCGCTATGAAATCGCGATTTCACTGGTTGGCACCGCCTTGCCCGATGCTGAGAGTACTCTGCATCGACAATGACGAAGGCTTGTTGGGTTTCTTGGCCGAACTCCTCCCCAAGTGTGGACACTCCGTGGTCACCGCATCGAATCTCCAAGATGGCCTCAAAGTGTTGGCTGAAACTGCTGTGGATGCCGTGATTCTGGGGGCTGAACTACCGGAGATCCGCTTGAAAGCAGCGGCGAGCAAAATTCGTTCCCGTAGACCAAGGGCAGCGGTTCTCTTGTACGGAGTGGGGGACGAAGCTTCAGAGGAGATGCTTGAAGTGGTTGACGGTTTCGTGAACAAAGCGGATATTTGGGGTTTGTTGCTGTTGCTTACCGTAGTGGAGGCCGAGCAGAGCAAAAGGAGAACCGAAAGTGCCAGACGACGAGTGGGTTAAAACGCTTGCGGACGGCAGAAGAGTGAAATTCACCAACCAAGAACTGCTGGAGGACGAGGCGTTTATCACTGCGCAGGTTGAAGGTAACAGGGTCGTCTATTCGGTCGTGCTGACCAAAATGAGAAAGCCTCTTAATCGTGAAGAAGTTGAAAGTCATTTCAAGGGCGAGCTTTCGAAGAAGTAGCAACGTACAATCAGGGCCGACCGGCCTCCTCTTGCTGATTGCCTGTCGTCAATTGGCGAAATATCGCCATTCCACTCATTGACCTGGAATCTTCGAAAACACCCAGTGAACGGTAGCGGAATCTCTCTTCAGAAGCGAACAACTCTCAGGGGACTCAATGCTTCATGCGGCGTCTCGTTCCGGGAAGCGGAGCAACCCCTGTAGATAGGGTTTGTCCGCGGTCGGCTTCACACTGATGTGGAAAATCGCCTGGTCTTGTGCGAGCTTTGGGCCGATTACAGTGGTCAACCTCTCAATGGTGGTGCTCAAGTCTTTGGCACGCATCTGCTGTAATTCGACCGCAATTGTGATGTCGAACAATCCCGTTTCACGTCCTTGAAACTGTTGTGCCCGATGCGCGAGCAAACTGCCGCCCAGAATCCGAGCAAGGCTCACGAGCGACCGGCCTTTGCAAGAGGGGCATTCGTCACCTCGGCTGTTGCTGATGACCTCGCAATCAAGGCAGAAGACTGCGCTCCAGAGAGGGAGGACGTTTTCGTCTGTGTGGTTCCTCAAGGCGGACATATAGACCAACCCCTATCGCTGGGAATGTGGGGGCAACTACTCTTGGAGACGAGTACAGCTTCCTGTTGGATGCGAATCTCAGTACTCCGGCCAAGCGTAGTGCCCTGCACGACAAGCGTACACCGAATGACTGGCTCGGGCGACTGGTGACCCGCCACTTTGCGGAATGGTTGGCGTAACATCGCCATTTCACTCATTGACGCGTCGTGAGTGTAAACGTCTAATTTCCGACAAACCGCAAATATAAGTCGCGATCTTCGCGGCAGGTTTCGGCCATCTCTTTTACTTTTTGCCAGGCTTCCATCTGGGATTCGTCGCGAGCGCGATCTTTTACGCGGTCCCACTCAGCGAGAAAGCCGGCCATCTGTACGCGGTTGAAGACGGTTTTGCCGAAGGGGTCGATGCCGCTCAGCAGCGGGAAGTCGCTGTCAGCGGTGGCAGGAACAATTCCGTGCAGCATCACCCACTCGCTGCGCTCACCAAGATCGTCTTCAAGTTTTACCACCAGCGACATAGCAGCACTCTAGCAGCGTCGGTGGTGTTTTTCCAAGGGGGGAAGCAGGGGTCACAGGTCTTCGGTCACAGGTATTGGGTTACCGGCCAACGGTCAGTTTGCCGGTGGGCCGCAAGGAAATTCAATCAAGTCGAATAATTATTCGACTATGATCAAATAACTGTCAGGAGGGCTTCGGATCATCCAAATACCGCCAAGCGGGGTGCGATTGGCCCGGTCCCACGCGCCGTCTGCCCAGACGCGGTTTTCCTACGGCTTAAGACCCAAGACCTGCTTCTCACGCTTGCGCCACGTTCGATCCGTGCTGAAAGTGGTATTGGAGTATCTTCGCTGCCAGTGCGGGATGCACTCCTTTTCCCAGTGTGCCGATGGCACGGACCACTTCACCTCGGCACACTACTTCGGTGGCGGCGAGTCCGGCGATTTCCGCCGGCAGCACCAGACTGATCTCCAGTTGCGCGTTCGGCTGAAGCATTTCCTCGGCCTGAAAGAGCAGGCCGGAGCGGCTGATATTTTCGGTGGTGCCTTCAAGCCAGCGCTGATCTCCCAACAGGCGATAGCGCAGCGGCAGGTGAAGGTTGAATCGGCGCGCGCGGAACGGTGGAATCTTCTTCCCGGTTAGTACAGTGGCAGTGCTGCGGGATGGCATAGCGGCCTCCTGGGGAACTGGCTCGGAGTCCAGTACTTCTCGGACTTTTTCTTTCAGAGCGGGAAGGCTGAACGGTTTTTGTAACAGGTTGATGCCGGCATCGAGCGTGCCATTGTGACCAATCGCATTCTCGGTGTAGCCCGACATATAGAGAACTCGGATTTCAGGACGCTCAGCCGTGATTGCTACGGCGAGTTCGCGCCCATTCATTCCGGGCATAACGACATCGGTTAAGACAAGATCAATCTGTCCTTTGTGTCCGTCGACGATTTGGAGAGCGGCGGCGCCATCTTCGGCTTCGAGGATTTTGTAGCCTTGCGTTTCCAGGTACTGCCGAGCCAGACGGCGAAGGTTGGCTTCGTCTTCCACCAGCAGAATCGTTTCCTGCCCGAGTTCGGGGCGAGGGAGCTCGAGGGATTCCTGCGCGGCAACCGCATCTTCTTTTCCATCGACGCGCGGGAAGTAGGTGCGGAACGTGGTGCCGCGTCCCGGCTGGCTTTCCACGAAGATGTAGGCACCGCTCTGCTTCACAATGCCGTACACGGTGGAGAGCCCGAGGCCCGTGCCTTTGGCGCCCTTGGTGGTGAAGAAGGGTTCGAAGATGCGGGACTGAGTTTCGACGTCCATGCCCTGTCCGGTGTCGCTGATGGCGAGCATGATGTAGTCGCCGGCTTCGAGCGGAGCGTGGGTGCGGGCAAAAGTTTCGTCGAGCGTGATGTTGGACGTTTCAATGGTCAGCTTGCCGCCTTCGGGCATGGCGTCGCGGGCGTTGACGGCCAGGTTCATGATGACCTGATCGATTTGTCCGGGATCGGCGCGCACGGCGCCGATGCTGGGCGTCGGCACCATGACCAGGTCGATGTCTTCGCCGATCATGCGGGTCAGCATCTTCAGGTTCTCGGTGACCACTTCATTCAGATCGAGAATCTTGGGAGCGAGCATCTGCTTGCGGCTGAACGCGAGCAGTTGGCGAGTCAGCGAAGTGGCGCGCTGTGCGGCGTTCGCAATCTCCTGGGCTGGTCCGCGCAACGAGAGATCGGGACCGAGGCGTTCCAGCAGAAATTCGGAGTAGCCGGAGATCACCATCAGCAGGTTGTTGAAGTCATGCGCGATGCCACCGGCGAGGCGTCCGATGGCTTCCATCTTTTGAGCCTGCCGGAGTTGCTGCTCCAGCGCGCGCCGCTCGGTGATGTCTTCCATGAAAATCTGGAAGGTCGGTCCCGACTTGCCATTGGGGATGACGCGGCCGGAAACACGGGCCAGTATGGTCGTGCCATCCAGTCGCGCCAGTTCGGCAGAGAGGCTGTTGAATTCCTTCCCGGCGTGGAAGTAGTCGGCGGTTTGAAACCACTGTTGCGCGTCCACGTAGAGACTGCCGAGATGGCAGCCGACGACGTCCTCGGCGGGAGTGCGGCCGAGCATCGCGATCAGGGACGGGTTCGCATCGAGCACGACTCCCAGGCTGTCGCAACGGCAAATACCGTAAGGGGCGTTGGTGACCAGGGAGCGGAAGTTGCTTTCCGATCGCCGCAAGCTCTCCTGGGTCGCACGGAGGGCGGCGTTGAACCAGCAGATCAGCAGCGCGACGGCGAAGAACAGCACCATGTGCGCGATCGCCTTGCGAAACTCGGGGACGCTGCGGTCGCCGGCGAGCGAATAGTAGGCGCTCACGGTGAGTGCGAACGAAGTGGCGGCCAGTCCGGGCTTCCAGCCTCCGTACCAGGCGCTGACCATCACGGCGACGGCAAAGACGACGAGGCGGCTTTCCGCCATGTCCGAAAGAAACAGGGTGGGGATCAGCGCCAGAACGGTGCTGAGGAGCGCGACGCCGTAACGCAGAATGGGCGCGCGTGCGGGAGCCACGACCAAAGTGCGGATGAGGGGGAGCTTCATTCGCATGACCTCATGGTATGCGGTTCGTATTGGAGGAGCGAGTTACGCCAGTCCACCTCGCATCCTCGTCTCGCCCAAATGCTTATTGCCCATAAGGACAGCGGCAGGCTCGACTGCGGGGAAGATCTGGCGAATTGATCAGCCTACGCTGAGATGCCGAATTCAGGAAAATCGGTGGTACACCCGGTCCGAAGAAGAACGAAGTGGAACAAACACTTGCAACCGGGACCGGAAACCACGAAACTGACGGCGCGGACCCGGTAAACACCTCATGAACGTCGGACTTTTCGGTGGCAGTTTCGATCCGATCCATCGCGGGCATCTGGCCCTGGCGCAGGCGGCGGCAGAGCGTTATGGACTGCGGCAGGTGTTGTTTGTGCCCGCCAACGTGCCTCCTCATAAACAGAAACAACCGGTGACCGCTTTTGTTCATCGGTATGCGATGGTCGCGCTGGCCACCGGGGACCATAAACACTTCGTGCCTTCGATGTTGGAAGCGCCGGCAGAACTGCGTGCTAGTCCTACAGGGTCGGGAAAAGGGGTTGTCCCGGCGGCGCCGAACTACACGATCGACACGGTGCGGCGTCTACAACAGACGCTGAAAAAAGCCGACCGTCTATTTCTGCTGATTGGGATCGACGCCTTCCGCGACATCGCGAAGTGGTATGAAGCGAAAGCGCTGCTGGCGGAATGTGAGTTCGTGGTGGCAAGCCGTCCGGGATTTTCACTGCGCGATGTGGCGGAATCGTTGCCGGAATCGGTGCGGCCTCCAGCGGCCGTCACCAAACCTTTTCAGAAACAGGCTGCGACTGGCGACTTGGTGTTGCCGGGCGTCACACTGCATTTGCTCGAGGGCGTACAGCAGAATGTGTCGGCGACGGCGATTCGTGCGGCGGCATCGCAAGGGAAGGCACTCGGGCGATGGCTCGATCCGCGGGTCGCGGAATACGTGCGGAAGGTAGGACTGTATCGCTAAGGTTAAAGGTTACAGGTCCAATGAGGTCAGAGGGCAGAGGGCAGATTGCAGAAGGTGAACAGCCTGCGGCCATCGGGTTTTTACCTCTGCAACCTGACCTCTAACCTCTGACCTTGGCAAGGTACAATCAAAGTGTCTACCTATGAAGAAAGAAACCGTTCTCAAACGCCAGGTCAACGAAGCTATCCTCGCTTGCCAAGACAAGAAAGCTGAACAGGTCACGATTCTCGAGCTGGAAAAAGATTCGGGAGCGTTTACCGATTATTTTGTGGTGTGCAGTGGAACCAATCCACGGCAGGTCCAGGCCATCGCCGACGCGGTGGACGAACGGCTGGAAGGTCTCGGAATACGTACCGCGCACACCGAGGGCTACAAGCAGGCGGAGTGGGTGCTGCTCGACTACACCGATTTCGTAGTCCACATTTTTTCGGAGAACGCCCGCCAGTACTACGATCTGGAGCGGCTGTGGAAGTCGGCGACCAAGCTGGAGCCGTCTGAGTTAATTGCCGCACCGAAGCGACGGCGCGCGGTGAAGCCCCCGGCTAAGACGCCGACTACGACCACGCGCAAGAAGAAGAGAGCCTAGCGTGCCCACGTCCGATTCAGCTTCGTCACCTTCTTCCTCGCCGTCGTCGTGGGGTTCATCCTACCGGCTGGTGGCGGCGGAGAAATGGAAGACGAAGTCGGCGGTGATGGGCAGCGCCGTCACGCTGGCGCTGGTGGACTACGCCGGGCCGCAGCCCGGGATGCGAATTCTGGATCTGGCCAGCGGCACGGGAGAGCCCGGAATCAGCCTCGCGAAACGATGCGGGCCCGGTGGAACCGTCACCGCCGTGGACCTGAGCGCCGAACTGCTGGAGTTGGCGGCCGAGCGCGCTCGGAAAAAGAACCTGTCAAATTTTTCCATTCAGCAAGCGGACGCGCACGAGCTGCCCTTTCCCGATCGGAGTTTCGATCTCGCAACCTGCCGTTTTGGAGTAATGTTCTTCGGCGACGTCAAACAGGCATTGGCGGAATTGCAGCGCGTTCTGAAACCGGGAGCGCGCGCCTGCTTTGTGGTGTGGGGCTCGTTTGAGCAACCCTACTGGCAGACCACGATGAAGATTGTGCACCGGTACGCGGGCGGAGATTTTCTGGAGCCCGGAGGGGGCGATCCGTTTCGTTTTTCGGAGGCGGGCTCGCTGTCGGAAGCGCTGCGTTCGGCGGGATTTCGGGAAGTGGAAGAGTCCGGGCAGAATGTGCCCTGGGTCTGGAAGGGCAGCGCGGAAGAAGTTTTCGAGTACGCGCGTGCAGTGTCCACTCCCTTCCGCGCGATGTTGGAGCGTATCCCGGAGAAGAATTGGCCGCGCATTTTGGCCGAAGTGCACACGGCCATCAACCGATACCGGGTAGGGGACGAGATCCAGTTCGGAGCAAGTGTGATTCTGGCGTCAGGAAAGGCTGGACCTCGAGAGTAGCCAGTTCCTCATGGACTTTTCTTTGCGGGGACCTTCTTTCGAAGATTCGGTTTTGGGGTGGCGCAGCGGTTCACCGCTGCGGTAAGCCGCGTCCTTTTTGACTCGGGGCATTAGCTCCTGCGGTCATCGGCAGTGCGCATGAAAATAAAAGTGGCATGGATCGGGAAAACCAAAGAGCCTGCGATCCAGAATCTCACCGACGATTACCTGAAGCGTATCGCGCGGTATGCCGAAGTTGCCGGTGTTGCCGTGAAAGACGAGGCTGCGGTGCTGGAGATGGCGCGTGGCGGGCGACGGGGCGAACGACAAAAAGACCGGCACAAGCTGGTGTTACTCGATTCGCGTGGCAAGCAACTCTCGTCCGAGGAACTGGCGGAGTTTTTGGATCGGGAGCAAGTGTTGGCCATACCGTTGCTGTTCGCCATCGGCGGGGCGGGCGGGTTCAGCCAGGAAGCGCGCGGGCAGGCCGGTTTCACACTGTCGCTAGGCAGAATGACGTTGCCGCACGAACTGGCTCGAGTGGTGGTGCTGGAGCAGCTGTATCGAGCTTTTACGATTCTGAAAAACCATCCTTACCACCTGGGACACTAACGCTACATACCCTGCGAAGTAACCGGTATCGTCCAACCAGTCGATGGACTGGTTGGTGGAGAAGCGCGGCCATATGTACCTCCGGCAGGTTTCGCCGGGCACAAAAATCGCTTACAGTAGTTTCAACAGGCGAAGTTAGGTCCTGAATTTCTGGTAGAAGGCCCTCCCCCAATGAAAAATCCTTACGACGTTCTCCGGACAAAAGAGCAGGAGTTGGCACGGGTCCGGAAAGAAATAGAAGCCCTCCGAATCGCAGCCCGACTGCTCGGAGCCGAGGACCCCGCAGCCGATGAAGAGCACCCGCCGAAAATGCGCCACGTTGTCGAGATGCCCTAATCGCCGGTTAATGTGGGTCGGACACTCTTGTCCGACGCGGTCGATGTTGGTGCTGATCTTGCAGTTGTTCTTGCCTGTGACTCCCTTCGGCATTGGCCATCCTGCCGTCTTCGCGACCAGCTCCCACCTTTGTCGGACAAGAGTGTCCGACCCACAATCAATCTGCCGAGTCACGGTGGCGTTGACTCTGCTATCCGCGTAGAATTACGCATTCGGCCTTATGTCAGACATCCGCCGCGGTCTTATCATTGTGAATACCGGGCCGGGCAAGGGAAAAACCACGGCGGCCATGGGAACGGCTTTGCGCGCCGTGGGCCAGGGGATGCGGGTTCTGATGCTTCAGTTTCTGAAGGGATCATGGCACTACGGCGAACTGGATGCGGTGAAGGCGTTCGGTGACAAGTTCATCATGAAACAGATGGGCCGGGGCTTCGTGAAGGTGGGCGCGGAGAAGCCCGATCCCGAGGACGTACGTATGGTCGAAGAGGCCTGGGCTGAGGCGGACGCGGCGATCCAATCGGGGGAATGGGATTTGGTCGTGCTCGACGAGATTAATTACGCGATCAGTTACGGAATGCTGGATCCGGCGAAAGTCGCCGAATCGCTGAAGAAGAAGCCCGAGATGGTACATGTAATCTTGACCGGACGAAGCGCCCATCCGGCCATCGTCGAACTGGCCGATACCGTAACCGAAATGCGCCAGGTCAAACACGCGTACGAAAAAGGCGTGATGGCGCAGCGAGGAATCGAGTACTGAATTGGTAATTTTGTAATTTGCAATTTGGTAATTGAAAGGCATAAGCAAAGGCCTCCGAGTAAAGGGCGTCGACGCAGTAAGGTTTTAGATTACAAAATTACGAAATTACCAAATTACAAATTCCCCCATGACGTGGTTCAAACGCCAATCCGGTGAGCTGGACACCTCGGGTGAAAAGACAGTCCGCACAGAAGGACTGTGGGTGAAGTGTGATGAGTGCCGGCAGATCATCTGGAAAAAAGATCTGGAAGAGAATCTGAATGTCTGTCCAAAGTGCGACAAGCATTTTCGGATCGACGCACGCACCCGGCTGACGCAACTTCTCGACAACGATCAGTACGAAATCTTCGACTGCAACCTGGTTTCCACCGACCCGCTGAAGTTCGTTGACCTGAAAGCGTATTCCTCGCGCCTGAAGCAGGCTAAGAAAGATACTGGGCTAAAAGACGCGATCATCAACGCGAGTGGCAAGCTGAATGGACGACCCGTAATCATCAGCGCGATGGAATATGCGTTCATCGGCGGCAGCATGGGCGCGGTTGTCGGCGAGGTGATTACACGCGCGGTGGAAAAAGCTACCGCGACGCGCACGCCGATCATCATTATTTCGGCTTCGGGCGGGGCGCGCATGATGGAAGGCGCTGTCAGCCTGATGCAGCTCGCCAAAATTTCCGCAGCACTCTCGCGCCTGGACACGGCGCGCGTCCCATACATTTCTGTACTTACAGATCCGACGACCGGCGGGACGACGGCGTCGTTTGCCATGCTGGGCGATTTGAACGTCGCCGAACCGGGCGCCCTGATTGGCTTTGCCGGGCCCCGCGTGATCGAGCAGACCATCCGGCAAAAGCTGCCGCCGGGATTTCAGCGCTCTGAATTTCTGCTGGAGCACGGAATGCTCGATGCCGTCGTACACCGCAAACACATGAAAGCGTATATCGGGCGGGCGCTGGAGTTTATGGCGCAGCCGTCAGCACTCAGCACTCAGCATTCAGCTTAACCCTGCCGCTGCACTTATTCCCCGCTGGATGCCTCTCTTCGACGATTGGGTGCGGTTTGCTGGAGACCATGAGTCCAAAGAATAGAATTGTTAGCCTGAAGGCTGAGTGCTGACGGCTGAGTGCTGAATGCTGCCCTCCTACCAAACCGCACTAGCGCAGATGTATGCGTTGGGCCACGAGCTGGCTTCTACGCCGTCCCACAAGTTCGACCTCGCGCATATGCGGGTGCTGCTGGGAGCGCTGGGGCATCCGGAGAAAAAGCTGGAGTGCGTGCTGATCGCAGGCACGAATGGCAAGGGTTCGACGGCCGCGACTCTGGCTGCAATCCTGCAAGCTTCGGGATTGAAGACGGGACTCTACACTTCGCCACACATGGTGCGGATCAATGAGCGCATCCGGGTTGACGGCACGCCGATCTCCGATGACGACTTTGCTTTGCTACACGATGTAGTTGGCCGGACAGCAGAGCGTCTGGTCGGTGAAGGCGAGTTGCCGTGGCATCCCAGTTTTTTTGAGATGCTGACAGCGATGGCGTTCGAATACTTTGCGCGGATGAAGCCGGATGTGGTGGTGCTGGAAGTGGGCATGGGCGGGCGTCTGGATGCGACCAATGTCGTGGAGCCGCGCCTGAGCGTGATCACCGACGTTGCGCTCGATCATCAGAAATACTTAGGTGAAACGGTGGGTGAGATTGCGCGCGAGAAGGCGGGAATCATCCGCGCAGGCGGAGTCGTTGTGACGTTGCCGCAGATGCCGTCGGCGAATGACGTCATTGGAAACGCGATTCTCGATCGGGGAGCTCGCGCGGTGAGCGCGGTGGCTTACGTGCCGCCGGTTTCGCCGGGGAGCGCGGAGTTTTGGGCTCGTGCGAAAAAAACCGCAACCACGCGGAGCACAGGGGTCACGGGGGAAAGCGATACCCCTCGATCGCGCTATCCACTTAACGTGATGGGCCAGCAGATCATGGTGGAGTCGCCGTTGGTTGGGCGGCATCAGTTGCGGAATATTGCGCTGGCGGTGGCGTCGGCTGAGGAACTGCATAACCAAGGGTTCGCGCAGATCACTCCGCGCTCGATCGAACAAGGTATTCGCGAGACGCACTGGCTGGGGCGCTTTCAGGTGGTGCGAGCGGCGAAGGGCGAGCCGGAAATTGTCCTGGATGTGGCGCACAATCCGGCGGGAGCGTGGGCTTTGCGGTCGACGCTCTCAGCGGCGTACGAAGATCGTCCGGTGACGATGGTGTTTGGAGTGATGCGCGACAAAGCAGTGTCGGAAGTGGCAGAGATTCTGTTTCCGATTGCGGATCACGTGGTACTGACGCAAGCCAACAATCCGCGGTCCGCGAGTCCCGCGGAGATTCGGGAGGCGGCATCGCGGGTGGAAGCCGATTTTCG
>JAYTFO010000499.1:0-3593 GCA_043734305.1 Acidobacteriota bacterium
GCTAGGATGCCCTACAATCGACGTTCTTGCCTCGGGTAGACATTTTCTATCCCCAAAATTTCGTCTGTTTTGATAGAAACGGACTTTTTCAACAGCCACAGGCGATTACACTCATTGACTCAATGGGCGGGGGTCAACGAGTGCTATTGCGATGTCTCAATAGCAACACGCGCGTTGGGCCGAAGAAACCAACTATTGGCGGAGGGAGCCGCCTCAGGCGCTAAAGCGCAAACACATTCGACAGCCTAATGGCACGAATAAGATTCGTGCCCTTCCTGTTCGTGTCCTTGGTTCGCGCCCTTTCCGTCGGGCCTTTGACGTTTTGCAACTTAGGCTGAGTTTCTCCGACTCCTGTATCGACGTCTACTTCGACAACCCGGCCAGCACTTCGCGGAACAGCACCTCAAAACTCTGAGCACTTTTATCGCCGCGGGTCACCGCCTGCAACGCCTTCTCCGCCGCCGCCCGCTGATACCCTAGATTCACCAGCGCGGAAAGTACGTCTTCTTCAACCGGACTGGCAGCTACCAGGCTGACTTCCGCCGTCCCCGCGGGCGCGGGCAGTTTGTCGCGCAGTTCCAGCACCATGCGCTCCGCCGTCTTCTTTCCGATGCCGGGAATGCGCGTCAGTCGACCCAGGTCGCCGCTGCGAATCGCGCCCACCATTTCGTCGGCGGGCATCCCACTCAGGATCGTGATCGCCAGCTTGGGTCCGATCCCACTCACCGTGAGCAGCTTCTCGAAAAGATGTTTCTCCGCCAGCCGCAAGAATCCGTAGAGACTCAGCGCATCTTCCCGAACATGCGTGTGAATGTGCAAAGCAACTTCCGCTCCCGGCGCCGGCAATTCCGAAAATGCAGGCACGCTGATCACAACGTCGTAGCCCACGCCATGCGTTTCCACAATCGCCTGATTGGGATGCTTGCTGAGCAGCGTTCCTCGAAGGTGCGCAATCATTCGCAGGTAGTGTAACGCAGTGGTGGATCGTCGATGGTCGGTAGTCGCTGGTCGTTAGCAGACGCATTTCGGCCAAGGAGATGAATCTTCTTAACCTCACCGACCAACGACGATCGACCATCGACGATCTCACCCCACTTTTCCTTGCCCTTTCCACAAGAATTTCCTGCCCTCCACAGTTTCTGCACAGCTCCAGGGCGTTTTCGTCTTGTGTCCGGGCTCGTGTTCCCGCAAGGTATCTAACAGTCAGAGCGCGGACATTCTGTAGCTCTGCCGAATCCGGTTTTCAGCGTTGCCGGTGATTCCTCGAGAGTGAATCATCGGGGGAAGAGCGGTTCACTACGGTGAACTGGCGCCCGGGCGTTGCGGCCTCCAACGAAATCCTCCCTTCCAAGGCAGGATGGAAGCGCTGAACCGGAACCCGAGGTGCAAACTTCGGCATACATCGTTGGATTGTGCGCTCTCACGAGCGCCGATACGCGATGCTCTTTCGCTCACGGCGAAAGACGGCAGCCAGAATTTCGCGACAACAATGCGGCTCGGGTGGCTGGCCCGGGCCGCATTTGTTTTTAGGGCGGGTTCGCCTGGAAGATCGGGGCAAGGAGTTCCCACAAACGAAGGGTTATTGATCGGAACCAAAAATCAGTTCCACTTTCCCGAAACTTTCTTCTGACGCAGGCTCGAACTTCCATTTCTTGACAGCATCCTCTGCCGCCGTCGCCAGTAGAGGATGTCCACCGATCACTTTCACATTCTTGACGGATCCATTCGGAGCAACGTCGACCAACAGTTTTACGGTTCCGTGAATACTCATGCGACGCGCGATTTCTGGATATGCAGGTGCAATTTTCGTGGTTACTTTGCGTGAGAGTTCTTGCTGTCCTAACGTAGGAGGCGGCGCGATGAACACGGCCGCTCCGATCACAAGGCAGGCCAACATCCAAGGTCGCAAGTTCATTCTGGCTTTCATATTCCCCATTTTGGAAGTGAGAATCTTGATCAGAGTACGCACCAGCGGTCACTTCCGCCAAGTTACGCGAGTAAGGCCGACCGGGGAATCCCTCCGCTCAATTTCCCGCAAGGTTATAATCGTTGCCCACTGATGAATCTGATTCCCGGCACCAAGCTCGGTCCCTACGAAATCGTTTCGCTCTTAGGCGCTGGCGGTATGGGCGAGGTGTATCGCGCCCGCGACTCCCGCCTGAAACGCGAAGTGGCGATTAAAGTTCTGCCGCAGGCGCTTTCACTGGACGCCGACCGCCTCCGCCGTTTTGAACAGGAGGCTCTCGCCACCGCGGCCCTGAATCATCCCAACATCCTCGCCGTATTCGACATTGGCGCGGACGAGGGCAGGCCGTACGTCGTCTCCGAGTTGCTTGAGGGCGAGACTCTGCGGGAACGCTTGCGCAACGGGCCAGTCGTCGTTCGCAAGGCTCTGGAATTTGCCATGCAAATGGCTCGCGGACTGGCCGCCGCCCACGAAAAAGGAATCGTTCATCGCGACCTGAAGCCGGAAAATCTGTTCCTCACCAAAGATGGCCGTCTCAAGATTCTGGATTTCGGCCTGGCGAAGCTAACGCAGATTGAGCCCGGCTCCAATACCTCCATGCCCACCGTCACTCAAAACACCGAGGCCGGCGTGGTGCTGGGGACGGCGGGCTACATGTCGCCCGAGCAGGTACGTGGGAAGGTGCTCGATCCGCGCTCCGATATTTTCAGCTTCGGCGCGATTCTCTACGAGATGATCTCCGGCAAGCGCGCATTTCACGGCGACACGCCCGCCGACACCATGAGCGCGATCCTGAAAGAAGATCCTCCCGACCTTTCCGAAACCAATCGCAATGTTTCGCCGGCGCTGGAGCGTATCGTGCAACATTGCCTGGAGAAGAATCCGGAAGCGCGTTTCCATTCCGCCAGCGACATCGCATTCGATCTCGAACATCTCACTGGAATTTCCGGCACCAGCGTGCGCGCCACGCAAGTTGACGCCGCGCCACCCAGCCGCAAGCTGCCGATGTACGCCGCCAGCGGCCTGACTCTCGCGTTACTCATGCTGGGCCTGGGATGGTGGCTCGGCAAAGCCGGTGGGCGCGCGTCCGTGCCCGAATATCAGCAGATTACATTTCGTACAGGTTCCATCGGCAATGCCCGGTTTACGCCCGACGGCAGTATCGTGTATAGCGCCTCATGGGACAGCGGCGACCGGCAGATTTACATCGCTCGCGCCGACGATCACGGCGCACGCGAGCTGGGCCTGAAAGATGCTGCCCTGCTTTCCATTTCCAGGAGCGGCGAACTCGCCGTTCTCCTCCACTCGACAGGCCTGGGTGGCTACGCGCACTCCGGCACGATGGCTCGGGTTCCACTCAGCGGCGGAACTCCACGCGAAGTGCTCGACAACGTGCAGGACGCCGACTGGGCTTCGAACGGCGAGAGCATGGCGGTGGTCCGCTACCTGCCGGAAAACGGTCACTGGCGTTTGGAGTATCCCGTTGGCAAAGTGCTCTTCGACACCATCAACTGGATCAGCAATCCCAAAATTTCACCCGACGCCAAGTGGGTGGCCTTCGCCGACCATGAAACTCCGGGAGGCGACGACCATGGTTCGGTCGCTGTCATCGCAGCGGACGGCAGCG
>JAYTFO010000500.1:0-6620 GCA_043734305.1 Acidobacteriota bacterium
GCTAGCCCCGGCAGAGAAGTATCAATCCCGTCAAATAAATCCTGTTCGTGCCCGTCTTTGTCTTTCGGCGATTGAACCACCGAATCAATCAGCTTGTAATGTGTGAAGCGATCGCCATCGTCAATCGTCCAGTTGGCTGCGCCCTGCGATTGCTGATGACGCAGTCCCTTCATCGCAAACTGAATGTACGAAGTCCCGAGCACCGCATCCTTCACGCCCGTATTCACCCGCAATGTGTAGTTCGCGCCATCGCATGTGTTCGACATGAATCCGCATACGTTTCCGATGTAAAGTTTCTTCGCCTGCCACGGCTGCAATCCGTCGGCGATCTGTTCCGGAAACCGCTTCGGATCGGCGGCTGCGCGAAACGCCTCCACCGTCAGCAATGCCGACGCTTGATGATGTCCATGCCCGTCGCGATCTGTCCCCGAAAACCGCGCCACCAGCACATCCGGACGAAACGTCCGAATCACCCGCACCAGATCGCCCAGCGCAATATCGTGCCCCTGCCACTTCTGAAATGTTTCTTCAGGAGTCTTCGAATATCCGAAATCGGCGACACGCGAAAAGCGCTGCTCCACTCCGTAATAACGATCCGCCGCCAGCAACTCCAAAGTCCGCAGCACACCCAGCACATCGAACAGATTGCTGCCCAGCTTGTTTTGTCCACCTTCGCCGCGCGTCAACGTCATCAACAAAGTAGAAACGCCCTTGCCGCGCGACTCGAGCGTCAGCATCCCGCCGTCCTCATCATCCGGATGCGCCGTCACTTGCATCAGTCGCCCGGTCGTCTGCAACCGCCGCAGCATCAGCTTGAGCCCCGCCGCCCCCGTCTCCTGCTGCAGCGGTTCGTAATAAGAGTCGTCGTTGGTTTTGTCAGCGGTTTGCTCGGAAGAAAATGTCGCTGCCGGCGCCATCAGCAGAAATACCAGCAGCGCCGCAGCACCCCGTCTCACGGACCTCAAGATTCCAGACCCATACAACCCACAATCAGACATTCCCATGTGATGGAGTTTCCCCCAGGAAAGGACCAAGTATATTCGTTCGATACGATCGTGGCGCCACTCCAAGCGTGTGCAACAGTCGATTGTCCCGGGATCGCGTCCCGGAGAAACGAGCTAGCTTAGCCCACCGCTTCAGCGGTGGGGAACATCGCAAGTGAGCTAAAGTCCCGGAGGGACGACCCACGTCGACCTCGCAAACCCCGCTCTCCCATTTAAACGCGCCGCCGCCGCCCCGGTCATCAACAAACCATTTCACCGTGCCCCACCCTCTTCCACAAACTTCTTCTGACACTCCTGCGCCGATTCCACAATTTCCCGAAAATCCGAATCCCCCTGCACCCCTGCCAGCAGAGGATCCGACTGAAGCGCCTGTGCCGCGCAGTATTTCTGCTCAACCGCTTTGCGCAGGAATGCATAGGCAATCTTTTTTTCGCCACATCGCGCCAGCACCGCGCCCTGGTAGTATTTCAGCTCCGAATCCTGTTCCCACAGCAGATCGTCCTGCGCCCGCTCCGCCAATTTGTGAACCGTCTCCGTTGGCGCTTTCGTCAAGCAGCCCAGCAAAAGCTCCCTCATCCACGTCGGATTGGTCGTCATTTTTTCCGCCGCCGAGCGCGCCTCGTCCATTTTCCCCTCGCGCATCAGCACCGAAACGACGACCGCATTCGACCACTCCGATCCCGCGTCCTTATCGAGATACTGTTTTGCGAACGCAGTCTTGCCGGCTTCAAAAAATGCAAACGCGCACGATCTCCAGTTGTAATTTCCCGGATCGATGGCCGCCGCCGAATCGCATTCCTTTTGCGCCTGGTCCAGCATGCCCGCGTAACGCAACACATAGGCCAGCGAATAATGCGCAAACGCGGCGTCCGGACGCCGCGCCACCAAATCGCGCGCGCTCCGATACGCCTTGTCCAGTTGTCCCGTTTCCACTTCATTTGCCGCCAGAAATCCAGCTGCCCCAACCCGCCCGGGCTCCAGCGTCAGGGCGCGCTCGTAAGCGTCATTGGAACGGTCATACTCCGCCGCCCCGCCGTTCGCATAGTTGGCATCGAAGTAATAGCGCCGACCGAGTGCCTCCCACGCGGGCGCGTATTTTGGATCGAGCGCGACCGCCTTCTCCAGCATCTTGATCGCTTCCTTGTTCGGCCCCGCCTCGTGCCCCATCGAAAGGCTGCGCAAGTACCAGTCATAGCCCTCGCCGTTCGCCGGAGCGCTGCTCGCTTCGACCGCGGTCCGCGACACGCCCAGCGCGGGCAGCAATTCCTGCCGCACCTTCTTCTCCAACTGACTCTGCACCGCGATAATGTTTTCCGCCGGCGCCGTCAGCGTGGTTGTCCAGATCAGCCGGTTCTCCTTCACCTCCACCGCTTCCAGCGTGATCATGATCTTCTTGTTCTGTTCCAGAAAATGCCCGGTCACAACTGTTCCCACTTTTAACTCGCGGCCGATCTTTTCCGCATCACCCTCCCCGTTGGCATACTTCCGCGTCGAGGACGACGGCCGGATCTCCAGCGTCCGCGCATACGTGAGCGCATTCGCAATTTCGTCCGCCAGCGCGAAACGCAGAAACTCACTCTTCGGATCGTTGTTGATATTCTGCAGCGGCAACACCGCAATCGTCCGGTTGCCAGCCTTGACGGATCCTCGGCTGCGGAACCACCACCCACCAACTGCGGTCAACACCGTCAGCAGTATCGCCCCTAGCGCCACGGCGATCCACATCTGTTTCGAACTCTTCTTCTGAAACGTGCGCGTCGTCAACTTCGGCAGCGCCGTCTGCTTGCTGCGCGTCACCCCCGACTCCGTCTCTTTCTTCAGCCGCTGCAAGTCGGCCTTCATTTCGCTCACATTCTGATACCGCCGTGCGCGCTCCTTCTCCATCGCTTTCCCAATGATGGCTTCCAGTTCCGCCGGCACGCCGGGATGTATCCCCGACGGCGACGGCGGCTTCTCATTCATCACCGCGTGCAGCGTAGTCACTACATTCGTTCCGCTGAATGGCTTTTTGCCCGTCGCCATCTCATACAGCACAACCCCAAACGAAAAAATATCGCTGCGCGCATCCAGATCTTCCGACCGCGCCTGCTCCGGAGACATATACACCGCCGTCCCCGGAATCACGCCCACCTGCGTCAAGGACTCTTCCAGCGAACTGTCCGTAGTCGTGCCCAAGCCGCCGCCCTTCGCCAGTTTCGCCAGGCCAAAGTCTAGAATCTTTACCTGCCCGCCAGGAGTCAGAAAAATATTCGCCGGCTTGATATCGCGATGCACAATCCCCTTCGCGTGCGAAACCGCCAGCGCATCCGCGGCTTGAATCGCGACTTCGAGCAGATGCTCCAGGTCCATCGCCTTGCCCTTGATGCGCGCCTTCAGGCTCTCGCCCTCCAGTTTCTCCATCACGATGAACGGATGCCCGCCGTTGTCCTCAATGTCGTGGATCGTGCAGATATTCGGATGATTCAGTTGCGACGCCGCCCGCGCCTCCCGCGTAAACCGCTCCAGCGCCCGCTTGTCGTTCGAAAGATGGTCGGGAATAAACTTCAGCGCAACATGCCGCCCCAGCCGGAGGTCCTCCGCCTCATACACAATCCCCATCCCTCCGCCGCCCAGCTTCGACACAATGCGGTAGTGGGAAATTGTCTGCCCAATCATGTCCATAAGTATGTGTGAATGTGGGCCGGACACTCTTGTCCGACGCCGTTGCTGTCGCTGTTGTTCCTGCTGTTGCTGTTGCTTCTGATCCGAGTGTGAGGCAACGCGCTCTCGCACCAACTCCTACAACTTCACTTCGCTGACCTGAATCGTCGGCTGCACATTTGTGTAGTTGGAAATGTCGCTCACGATCTTCTCTCCATGCATGCCGAACGCCGCTTGAAACGCTTCCACGGACTCAAACAACAGATGGCACATGACAACGTAAGCAGGACTCGATCCAGGTGCCCCGCCTCCAATTCCTTGCTCTACCGCCACACCCTTCAGCGCCGGCGCAAGCAACTTCTGAACCATCGGTAGATGACGGTCACAGTAATAGTCCATGTCAAAATTGCAGCCCTCTGTATTGGGATACAACACGCCCACTTTGATCATCTGATTCCCTTTCAAGAAGCGACCAGCCCCGCCGACGATCCCACCCACTCCATATTCTTGTTGTGATCCACGCCCATCATCAGCCCCCGCCCCATGCGCACGATGATCAGCACCGGCGTCAGTTCCTTCAGCCAGATGTACATAATACGCAACTCGGCCTTGGTCGGCCCATGTGGAGTCTCAATCACCGGCGTAAAGTTCATCCGTTCCTGCAAAATATATTCGCCGCGTCTCTCCGCAGGAATCGCCTCGATGTCTTTCCGCGAAGGGGCAATCACCACGCCCAGCCCGGCAAACGAATACAGCGGCTTCAGAACAAAGTTTTCGAGGTCCGAAGGCACCGCCGTCATTTGATTGAGAAACCACGTCCGCGGCACGCTCGCATGCTTCAGGTAGGGAATCGAATACTTGCTGATCCGGAAATACCAGTTCGGATGCCCCGCCCACTCCACATCCAGATCGTCCCGAAAATCAAACGGCAGCGAGACGTTCTTGCGCTCCAGTTCATCCACAATCGCCCGGTTGTAGATGCGATGAATCAGAATCCGCTCCCCGTCGCGCTCGTAAAACAACTGCCGCCCTTCTTTGCGAATCTTCGTGATGCAAACCGTGCGAACGCCCAGCAGCTTCTCCGTCAAAAGAAAATCCGGCAGCGTCTTCTGCTCCTCCGGATGCACTTCCATCAGCACAACATTCGCCGGATCATGCCCCGCGACAATCGCATCCCGCAGTAACTGCGTATAGGAAGCCGAGTCCATTCCACTTAAGTGATACTGCAAATCAGCGTCTAATCCGAACACATCGATGTAAGTCTGCGATAACACCGGCTGATAAGCATACAAAGAGGGGAAGGCCTGCAACTCAACCAGCTTGGGCTGTAACTCGCCCGATGTATCTCGCACCAGCCCAAAATCCACCTGCACAAACATGGGATGCGCCGCTTCATTCGGAACCCGAAACCGCGCCGGAATCGACGCCTCCGACTGCGCCAGATATTCCCGATTCTCCACCAACTGCCGGATCAGCGCCTTCCCATCTTCCCCCAGTCGCGAAACCAGCGTCGTTGGAAAGAAGCAAGGCGTCTCCGAAACCTGGAACGGCACCTCCATCCCACACCGCCCCGCCAATTCGCGCCGGAACCGCTGATATTTTTCAGGAGTGAAGCCCGCGTTGAAGGGTTGCCGAAAGGTAGGAATCACGGTCTCACCAGCTTACTGGTCGCTATCTTGCAATGAATCCCTCAACCATGATGGAGTCCGAATTTGTAAGTGGAAGCTAAGGTACGAAGCACGAAGAATGAACGACAAACGAATTTAGCGCAACCGAATCCTTCGTGCCCTTGGTGGTTCTAGCTTTTCTCGGCGTCCTCTGCGTCTCGGCGGTGAAAGTGTTTACGCTTCGATCAAGAATGCCCCGCCCCGCATAATCTGTTCGCCGTCCACCCAGATATCGAACTTCCGTCCCACCACATCGATATGCGTCGACGAATACCACTCCGCCCCCGTATGCGCGCCGTACGGATTCCCAAACGCAATATGCACGCCCGGATACTTCTCATCCTGGAGTATCTGCCCGATAACATCCTTCAACTCGATGTTCGTCCCGATGGCAAACTCGCCCACCCGGTCGCTGTTTTCGTCAGTATGCGTGTAACCCCAAAAGTCGTCACGCAATTCACGATTAGAAGAATGTGCTTCCACCAGGCGATTCCCCTTAACTTGAATCGTAAGTGGATTCTGTTTCAGATCGCCAAACTTCGCGCACAGATAGTCGCCCACCACGCCGTCAATGACGAACGCCCCATTGACTTCGCCCGGCGTCGTGAACACCTCACCGCCCGGCAAGTTACCCCACTTCTCGCGGCTGATAATTCCACTCGTCTTTACCCAGCGATAATTCGGATTCAAATCCACCGTCAAATCCGTACCCGCCGCAGTCTTGGCGCGAATCTGTTTCGCAGTCCGCACCCGCTCGGCAACCTTGGCGCTCAGTCGGTCCACTTTCAGGAAATCCGCGCGCATGCCTTCCAGCATGATCTGCTTGTTGATGTTCACCATGTGCGCGTGCCGGATCTTCTGCCGGTTCACGACGTCGGTCATCTGCATGCGCGATTTCAATTCATTCATCTGCGCCTGCACCGCGAAGATGCTTACCTGGCTAGTTTCAAGGTCCTCGATGATTGGCAATGGCAGATCCGTCAGCGGACGTATCGCCACATCTTCCAGTACCCACGAGTTGTAACGGCAGCCGACCGCTTCCAGTTCATGCACCAGCGCCGCCGCGATCTCCAGCGTCACTTCGTCCGTGATGACCGTAACTTTCTCCGAAGGCTGGATGCACAGGCACACCTGCACGGCGTTTCGCGCGCCCTGCGTCAGCGCCGGATCAAATGGCAATTGATTCAGTTGTCGTTTCGATTGTGTCTCTGCGAGTTTCATCCACGAATCAGACGGCCCTGGCGGTGGGTACATCGCGTGCTTCCTCGCCCAGGCCAACCTCGGTCTCCTCGATAATGTAGTCAACTAC
>JAYTFO010000501.1:0-2115 GCA_043734305.1 Acidobacteriota bacterium
TTTACATGGGAACATTGTGCTTCTCTCGCCGCTATGATATCTCCTTAACAATCAATGGCTTGTCCCAGAATTAAGGCCTATTTATTAGGGGAACTTCGGGCTAACGCTGTGTCGCCGAATTGTGCAGAGTATGCGACTTGGTAGGGCAAGCCTTCGAATACGTCTCTCGCCACATAAATGACACCCATCGTAACACCGAAGAAAAGCAAGGCAGACGCCCAGATGGGAAGCCCGGAAAGTACATAATGACTGCCGACAAACTGAGTACCCATAGTGACTTTTCGGGGTCTTTCGGACGCCCCGCTAATCGAGGGGTTCATGGCATCAGTTTTGGTTTCCCTCACTTCACTCGCTCACAGGGACCCAGACCACCGCTCACATCAGTATAGCGGATCATGGCGCGGGTCAAGCTAAGGTCGTCGAGAATCCGCCGAGCCGTCGAATAAATGCTCGGCCGTGCTGACAAACCGAATACGTGACCGGTGGCCACTGTCTCCCGCCCCGGACGGGTACTCAAAATCCGGGTCCACTGTTCCTTTCGGCACAGTGGTTGGTGCGAGGGAGTCAGGAAGACAGATTCAGTGCTGCTCGAACCAGTTGCGGACGCGAGACTCGAACTCGTTCGGTGCAGCACCCCAAGCCTCCATGTGCCCCGCTGCTGGGACCAGCCACAAATCTGCCATCGGATTCGCTTCCGCAATTCGGCGAGAACTACCCGGCGAAGTCTCGTTGTCCGCCAGCCCGTGAATCAACAGCACGGGCACGCGAGTCTTCCCGACGGCATCGGCCGACGACGTTTGACGTAAATCAATGCCGTAACGCCAACGCGTCCAGACAATGCCTGAAAAAACGATCGAGCCAGCTAACCATCTGGTTCCTACCGGTAAAGAACGACCGATCCGCTCCCGCGCGATATCTGGAAAATCGGAGTACGAGCTCTCAGCGTGTGCATGAAGGATTCCTGGGGAAGTGAATGAAAGCTTCGCCCCCTTCGAAAGCCTTATCCACATTCCCGGATTTTGGTTGTTAACGTGAAGGATTCTATCCACAATGCTCCGGTCGACCGTTTCCGCATTCCTCGAGACCGAATCGGCCCGGAGCACTGCGGATAGAATCCTTCACGTTAAATGCTTTGGCTGCGGATGGCCAACGCAAATGTGCCGCTGCTGAGTCCTCCGGGATTTTTCGTAAGCCGCATGGGGAACAAGCCGGTCTCGCTGGAAATTACCGGGCCGGCCGATGGTTTTCGCGTGGTTCGTCCGCGATCCTGGCTAACCGGAAACACCGGTATGGGTGTTTTCGACTAAAACCCTGGAAAGTCAATTTGCTAATAATGAGCCCTGTCATCTGTCGAACAGGTCAGAGTGCGTGCCGGTACGCTCAAAACGAATCGCGCCCGCCGTCCACGGGTAAATCAGCACCCAATCCGGTTCGATATGAAGATCGCGGCTCGCCTTCCATTCCCCCTTCAGCGGGTGATCGCCAAGCTCGCGGGGAAGAGTTGATCCGGTCAACAACCATTCCATAACGGTGCGCAATTTGCTCATGTCCTTGCCGCGCTTTTCAGCCAGCTTCACGTCGCGTTTGAACTGCCCGGTGTAGCTCGGCGAACGCATCAGATGCCCAACTGTTTGAACAGCTCGGACGCACTAGAAGAGTGAACCACGTCTTCACCTTCGCCGCTCTTGCGAAGGGTTTCAGCAGTCAAAGCATTGGGAGTTTCGCTCTCAGTAATGTAAAGGCGCATCAGGTCGCGGATGATCTGGGCAGCGGGGCGATGGCGATCAGCCGCCACGGCCATGAACCGGTCGCGCAAGTCCGGTTCCATCTTGATCGACATTTGCACTTCTTTTGCCAGGCTGTGCCTCACTAGGTGGAGTTGTTGATGCCTCAAGTTTATCAGGTATCTTAATAGGTATTCAACAGATACCTATTGGATACCGAAATGATTCCAGGAAACGACCGTTTTCTAGAAGGACTCACCATGTTTACGGTAACTCTCCTTTACGCCATGCCAGGCAACCTGCAATTCGTCAACGACCTTTTCCGCCGAATCCGAAAAAACCGAGACATTAGGAAGCTCCACGAGATGTGCTAACCAGTCGCCATCCTCAT
>JAYTFO010000502.1:0-3445 GCA_043734305.1 Acidobacteriota bacterium
GTTGGGCGGTCATTTGATCCCCAATTTTGGGGCGAGCACTCGCCGCCATATCTCGTCAGCTTGGGCACCGCCTCTGGCTGGGTGCGCTGCTACGTCCAACCAGACTTGCAAAACGTCGGATGCAGGCACTCCATTTACGTTTACCGCAGCACGGAAGATAGAAGCACGAGCCGCCGGTACTCGCACAAAAATGTCCACCGATTCGCCTTCTCGCGCGCGAACCAGCCCCAATCGCTGGAACAACTCAGCATCGGGCTCTTCAACATACAGGTGCCGAGGACCACCGTGGACGAAGCTTAAACCCAGCAGTTCAGCGGCGGAGAAAAGACCTGCACACATGCGGATTGGCGATCCTGGGTGTTTGGCCGAGTCGGGGCCAGCCATATGGAAGCGCCTCACACGTGGGAAATTGGGGTTCGACAATAGATCGCGAACAACCGCATATAGCGCGTCAGGGGCATCGCTGCGGATCAGCCATCGCATTCGAAGTTCACGCCCGCTTGGATTGGCAGCTTGCCAGCGATGCATCAGTTGCTCGACGCGTACCAATCGCAACGATTCTCCGGATTCGTGGAGAAACCCTTCCTCATGTAGTTGCCGCACCAAGCGAAACGCACTCATGATTGAAACGCCTGACACCTGTGCTAGTTGTGATGCGTTTCGATATTCCTCACGGGGTGCGGCTAACAGGGCTTCCGGAATTTTCGGAGCCAGCATAACTTTTAGGAGCCACTGATTGATGCCAGAGAATAGGCCGACTTTTGGCTGGTCTGGGTGCAGCAGCATGTTCCTTGAGATTGACTGACGCTTTTGACTTAACACCTGAAGGCCTGGGCCTTCGAAGGATCGAAATCCCTCCGCATCTAGAACGCCGACAGATACCCCGGGGGCGTTCGCGGCGGCGAATCGTCGGATCTGTTCGGCGGCTGATTCTGCAATGCGCGGCGCATATACAACTGCAAGAGGCGAAGCTGGGCGTCCGAATTCGCGCACAACTGCTTGAGCCTGAAGAATCGCTTGCGATATGAGGGGAACCAGGCGGTCTGGACGTCCTTCTGAGGCTCGCTTTATTTCGACTGCATACACAAGGTCACCCTTGCGTACGAGAAGGTCTAGTTGATGCTTGCCAGGTCGCGGTTCTTCTTCGACTCGCCAACCCGCTTGTCGGAATGCATCCGCGAGGAGATTCTCAACGCGAGCTTCGCTAAATTCTGAGCGTTTACTTGACACTTGCTAACCTCATTGTTTCCTTCGATCCCAAGCATCCGGATCCCGGCCTGGCAACAGGGCCGATTGAATACCTTGGCCGAGTTAATTAACACGGCCATGATAACAGCTTCCGTCCAAATACTCCAATTAGACGTTTAGCCGACAAGACCGTAGTCTCAACGGAACACTTGTCTCCCGGCGTCACAATTGGAGGGCGTTTATTGAAACGATTGAAAACAAACAAGTTTGGCAGCCGGATCTGTAAGCCGAATTTTGTCCGCGGGATTGCTCCCGCAGGACGGCCATTCCTCTGGGCCGCGCATTACTGCGCGGCTCTAGCGACCTACCCGGAGGTTTGACGCACCGAGCCGGCACGTGTCCCCGGCCGAAACCGGAAACTTCCTCCCTATTTGGTCTTGCTCCGTGTGGGGTTTGCCCTGCCCGCTGCATTACTGCCGCGGCGGTGCGCTCTTACCGCACCTTTTCACCCTTACCCGCGCCTTGCGGCCCAGGCGGTATGTTTTCTGTGGCACTTTCCGTCGACTGAGCTTGAACTCAGCCTCCCGGACGTTATCCGGCACACTGCTCTGCGGAGTTCGGACTTTCCTCTGCCTTGCGACAGCGGCCGTCCGATCCGGCTGCCAACCTGTTCATTATATGCGATCATCTCGAAACGACGAGGTCTTAGGTCTTAGGCCTTGGGTCTTAGGAAAGCCGACCCGTGTCTTTTACTAGGCTCAGAAAGGCCAAAGGGGAACTCCGGCATCGTCCTTTACGTTCAATAGATACAGGGCGCTGGGACTGGTAGACTTATGGTCAGTCGGCAGGGCCTGAGTCGCAGCAAGCCGAGTCTCGACGGATGCTTTGTCCCTACGACCCAAGACCTTAAGACCTAACACCTGACCCATGAACCTCATCGAGGCCATCCGAATCGCGTTCCAGTCGCTGTGGGCGAATAAACTGCGCTCCGCGCTGACGTTGCTCGGAGTCGTGATCGGGATCGCTGCCGTGATCGCGGTGGTCACATTCGTGGCCGGGATCAACGGTTATGTCGCGACCAAAGTTTTCAACCTCGGCGCCGACGTCTTCATCGTCTTCAAAGTCTCTCCCGTCACCAGCAATATCGATCATCTCCTCGACGGCGAAAAGCGCAAGACCATCACCATGGAAGATTACGAAGCGGTGAAGGAAGCCTGCAAACATTGCGAGTGGGTGGGAGCGGCGCTGCGCAATGATGTTGGACACGCGCGCTACGGCGAACAGCAAATCAACGACACGATTGTGCGCGGCGTCACGCCGTCGATGGTGCCGATTCTCGACATCGATCTGATCTCCGGCCGCATGCTGAACGAGACCGACGTCAGCCGCAACTCGATGGTCGCCGTGGTCGGACCCGAACTGGTGGATACGCTCATGCCCGGCTCCGATCCGATCGACAAAGAGGTTCGCATCGACGGTTGGGAATATCGCATCATCGGCGTGGGCAAGCCCAAAGGAAAAACTCTGGGCCAGAGCATGGACAATTATGCTCTGATCCCGATCACCGCTTTTCAGAAGCAGCACGGCTCACACGACAGTATCCGCATTTCCGGCAAGTCGTCCGTTAGCGGCAGTGGAATGGAAGAAGCGATGGATGAGACCCGCGCCATCCTGCGCGCGCGCCGCCACGACCGGCCCGGGGACGACGACAGCTTCGACATCGAAACCAACGCCAGCCTGCTCAGTGTCTGGGCCGGTTTCAGCCAGACATTTTTCTTTGCCATGATCGGCATCGCCGCAATTTCACTGGTCGTGGGCGGCATCGTGATCATGAACATCATGCTAGTTTCGGTGACCGAGCGGACCCGCGAGATTGGAATCCGCAAAGCTCTCGGCGCCAAGCGTGACGATATTTTGGGGCAATTTTTGATGGAGTCAGTGACGCTCGCGGTGCTCGGCGGAGTGATTGGCGTGATCTCCGGAATCACCTTTGCGAAAGGTATAACCTTTCTGATCGGCATGCCGTCGGAGGTTCCGTTGTGGGCCGTGCTCGCCGGAGTAGGCGTGGCAGCGAGCGTCGGAATTTTTTTCGGGGTGTATCCCGCACGCAAAGCGGCGAAGCTGGATCCAATCGCGGCATTGCGCTTTGAAAATTAAGGCTCTCACCACCGAGACACAGAGACGCCGAGAAGATCAGCGTGCCAGTTCAAGATTGGTTTTGCCTGGTATTCGGTTTTCTCTGTGACTCTGTGTCTCT
>JAYTFO010000503.1:0-1987 GCA_043734305.1 Acidobacteriota bacterium
CGCAAACATTGAAGAGCCGGTCCGATCTACGTGCGTTCTCCTACATCTATTGGGGTTCCAGCTTTTGAGTGAATCCTCTGGAGAGGGGGGCCGTTAGAAAGCTGCTAGGAAGACCACGGGGACGAAGTGGATTGAAGGAGGGGCCATTCAAATCAAAAGCCCCGCCATCAGGCGGGGCTATGACTTGAGAGTGTTGGATGAAAACCAGCAGCAAGTTTCGCTTTAGGCGTTGACGGCGAACTTGCGGCGAAGCATACCGGCAATTGCCACCAGTCCGGTCCCCAGCAAGCCAAGCGTGCCCGGCTCTGGAGTCGATAAGTTGGTGTCGCCCGCACGAATGTGGCCGATACCCTGGCTGATCTGTCCCTTGACGGAATAGATCGTTTGGGTCGTCGTCCCCGTAACGAAATGTCCGTTCCACAGCGTACCCTGAATCGCACCGCTCAAAGTGTAGGTGAGGCTCTGTCCGCTCGAGGCAACCAAAGTCCACGCCACCGGCCCTACAAATGCGCCGCTGAAAATCGTGCCCTTATGCGGCACTTGGGGACCTTTTCCAATTACTACGAAGCTGGAGCCCACGTCGGAGAAGGTGCCACCGCTCAGGATGCTACCGCTCAGCAGCGCGCCGGTCGAGAATGACACGGTACCCAGTGAGTGTCCCGGAGCAGCTACGATCCCGTTAAATGAATGAAGCTGAGAACCGATGGATGAAATGCCCGCGTTTGTGATCGAAATCGAACCATGGATGTTGACCAGATCAATTCCATCCGCCCACGCTGCCATCGGCAGAGCCAACGCCAACAACGCCAGAACCAACACTCGTCTCATTGTCTTTCCTCCAAGTAAAATTGCTGCTAGCCAGTCCTCGCCCTACGGGAGGTACAGACCCACCACACTCTTCACCGTGCATCTTTACTGCCAAAGCCGATTACCTAGAGGTGCTTATAGTTATCAATAATTTACAAGCACTCGAAGGCTTCGACCGCAATGTGCTGGCTGAAATTCTCTGCACACTTGCAACACTCGACTTCGGCTTTCCTGGAATTGGGCAGAGGAACTCAACTTGCAGAATTTCCACTTGGGGGACCTAGTTCCAGAACCTTGGGATGACTGGAAAAAGCCCAGTCATTTGGTGACACATCCTATTCAAGAACCATGATTTTGGCAAATGGCTCTTTCGTGCCTTGTCATCCCTCAAAAGTGGCGTTCCCATTCCTCGCGTTTTTTCGTATCTTCGGCATGAGCAGTTTTCGGGGGAGGGCTGTTCGGGCGTCCCGTGATTCTTTTGAATCCGGGGCGCTTCTTATTTAGGGCATATTTTCCGCGCTACTGGGCTCCAGCCAGAAGAGCGATTCCTTCGGACTTTCCCGATGACATGCTTCGATACGCGGCGTCCAGAATGATCTGGTTCTGCCAACCCTCTTCTCCAGGAACCGGAAACGCGGTTTTTCCCTCCACCGCATCCGCGAAGCTATCGACCTGCCGCGCGTACGCAAGATGGTTCGAGACACTTTCCGTGGCTACCATTTTTTGCTCACGCCACAGCTCCACCGTCACTGGGCGATCCACGGTGAGCCCGTCATCCGCGCGCAGCACGCCTTGATTGCCAATGAATTCCAGAGGAGTCCGATAGTTCGCCCGGGTCGAAACCAGGACCGTCGCCAGCGTGCCTCGCCGAAACTCCAGAGTCAAGACCGCAGCCGCTTCCACATCCCCTGACTGCTCGTCCGAGCGACCCATCGCCGTGACCCGAAGCGGATCGTCCTGCAGGATGTAGCGCAGCGTGTCTACGCAATGCACTCCGACGTCGGCGACGGGCCCGCCGGCCGCGATCGTCTTGTTGTAGAGCCAGGTGCGACCGTGCCCGCTTCCGAGATACGAAAATTCCGCCCGCGCAAGAACGGGCCGCCCAATTGCGCCGCTGGCGATGTGCTCTCGCAAACGCGCGGTGCTTTCTTCAAAGCGAAAAATATGGGCGACGCCCAAC
>JAYTFO010000504.1:0-2940 GCA_043734305.1 Acidobacteriota bacterium
TGAGTCTTCGTGAAAGCTGTATGCGGGAAAACCGCACGTACAGTTTGAGCGGCGGACGGAGGCCAGCGCGCAAGCGCGCCTCCTCCGACCCGACACCTGTGAACTGTCGAACAAAGAGGGACATACCTCGGCGGAGATGGGGGAGGGAAGGGCGCGGACCAAGGAGAACATCGTTCAGTCCCACACTCGCCTGACACAGAGCGGGGAACGGGTGTCCCAAGGATTGAGCGGTGTGCGCAAGGTAGCTAGGGAAAGGAGGCAGGAGCGGTTCACTGCTTTGCTCCACCATCTGAGCATAGATTTGCTCCGGGACAGCTTTTACGCGTTGAAGCGGCAAGCTGCGCCCGGGGTGGATGGCGTGAGGTGGCAAGAGTATGAGGTCGGACTGGAGGGTCGGCTCGCCGATCTGCACAGCCGGATTCACCGTTGTGAGTACCGGGCGCAAGCCTCGCGAAGAGTCTATATACCGAAGGCCGATGGGCGGCAACGTCCGTTGGGTGTCGCGGCGCTGGAGGACAAAGTTGTTCAACAGGCCGTGGTGACCATTCTCAATGAGATTTATGAGGTGGACTTCCAGGGCTTTTCGTACGGGTTCAGGCCGGGGCGTAGCCCGCACCAGGCGCTCGATGCGCTGAGTGTGGGACTCCATCGGAAGCGGGTGAACTGGGTGCTGGATGCGGACATTCGCGGGTTCTTTGACCAAATGAGCCACGAATGGACGATGAAGTTTATCCAGCACCGCGTGGCCGACCATCGCATTCTTCGCCTGATCCAGAAATGGTTGAAGGCGGGAGTGTCGGAGGACGGCAAATGGTCGGAGACGAAGGTAGGCACTCCGCAGGGGGCGGTAGTCTCACCCCTGCTTGCGAACGTTTACCTGCATTACGTGTTCGATCTGTGGGGCCAAGCCTGGCGCAGGAAAGTGGCTCGGGGCGATGTCATTGTCGTCCGGTATGCCGACGATCTGGTGGTGGGCTTCGAGAGCCGAGCGGAGGCGGAACGTTTCCTGCAGGAATTCCGGGAACGCCTGTCGAAGTTCGGTCTGGAATTGCATGCGGAGAAGACACGGCTGATCGAGTTTGGGCGGTTCGCCGCACAAAATCGTGAGCAGCGGGGAGAGGGAAAACCGGATACCTTCACGTTTCTGGGCTTTACGCATTACTGCGGGAAGCGCCGGAAGGATGGAGCGTTCATCGTATGGCGCGAGACGGCGAAGAAGCGGATGGTGGCTAAGCTCCAAGCAATCAAAGTGGAGCTCAAACACCGGCGTCATGAGCCGATTCCGTCCATTGGTGCTTGGCTCCGTAAGGTGACCTCCGGCTATTACCAGTACCACGCTGTTCCCGGTAACTTGCCTCGGCTCCATCTTTTTCGATGGCGGCTCAGTTGGGTGTGGTGTCGCGCGTTATCGCGTCGCAGCCAGCGGTGCCGCATCTTCTGGGACCGGCTTAACCGGCTCGCGGAGCGCTGGATTCCAGTCCCGCATGTCCTCCATCCTTATCCTATGCAGCGCTTTGACGCCACTCATCCGAGGCGGGAGCCGTATGCGTAGAAGCGCACGTACGGATCTGTGCGGGGGGCGGTCAGCAATGATCGTCCCTACCGCGCCAGCCAAATAGTTTCAACTACGAATTCGTCAGCCTTCCGGTTAACGGCGCGGCGAAATGGACTTGCTGAAATGGCCAATACTGCGGGAAAGCAGCTCTCTCAAGCTTGCCAGGACTAGCCCGTCCGCTTGGCCCGAGTCGCCCCCCGGGCCTTTCGCGGTAGCCGTCTCACAGTCTCCGCATTCTTTAAATCTTTCGATATCATTGAAAGGGTCAGATGAGTCTGAATATTCCGACGGCATATCTCGAGCAGGACAGCAGCGGTGAGAAGCGCAGGTTTCCTCTGGAAGCCGACCGCGTTCTCCGGATCGGGAGGAGCGCGTCCAGGAACAACATCGTGTTGAACGACACTCTCGCCTCTCGTGAACACGCGATATTGCAGCGGTCCGACACGGGCGCGTTCTACCTCACAGATCTCAATAGCTCCAACGGCACTCTCGTCAATGGATCGCGGATTACCCGTCCGGTCATCCTACGTTCTGGCGATCGCGTCACCATAGGCAGGCATGAGTTCATGTTCTATCAGGAGGCTGTTCCGTCTCCACCCGAGCCGCCGATATCGGAAGACGCCGCCACAACTATGTTTCGTGCAAGCAGACTGATTACGGTTTTGGTTGTGGATATCCGCGGGTTTACAAGGCTCGCGCGGCTTCTCGACCCGGATAAAGTGGCTCGACTCACGGGCTCTTTTTTCCGTCAGTCCGGGCAAGTGCTGCAGGAGCGGGGAGCGTGGGCGCAGAAGTACATCGGCGATGCCGTAATGGCGGTGTGGCTCCATAATAAGCAGGAGCCAGATTTGAGCGAGTTCGTCGCTGCCTTCGATGGGGTTTCAACGTTGGCCGCGGTTGCAGGCGGCCTGCATCAACAATTCAGTCTGGAATCCCCGATACGGATCGGAGCGGGCATGAATACCGGATTGGCTTCCGTGGGCAACGTCGGCAGTATCGTTTCGTCGGATTATACGGCGCTCGGCGAGGTGGTGAACAAGGCTTTCCGGTTCGAATCGGCGACGCAGGGGGTTCCGTGCGATCTGCTGATCGGTCAGGAGACTTTGGACTCCCTCGCCAAGGCCTGCGACGTGAACGAGTTTTTTAAGACTTGCACGGTGTCCCTGAAAGGCTATGATGAGCCAATCACCGCCTTCGGAGCGCACTTCCCGGATTTGGATCGTCTTCTCACCAAGTTGCGAACCGGGCAAGTTGCCCCAGGTTAAGCCGGGAATGGGTATTTCGGGAAAACGGGACTGGGAATGATTTTGAACCTTTGTTGACGCACAGTGTTAGCCAGGGCAGGGCTCCTGCGAGCGGCTGTCGAGCGTTCGCGCCGGTGCGGT
>JAYTFO010000505.1:0-2323 GCA_043734305.1 Acidobacteriota bacterium
GCGTGTCCGGCATCATCTTCACCGGATCCAGGTCCTCCTGGGCGGCAGCTGACCGGCCAACAACGATGCCAACGGCGATACCTTTGAGCATAGTGAACAGCAATTGTCTCCGCTTCAAGAACGCCTCCTTAAAGTTACAGCGAAACCATAATAGTTTGACCGGAATCCTTTGCGGCGGCAACCTCCGGAACTTGGGATTGAGGTGTGCGCTAAACTCACAGCAGAGCGATCCGCTGCATGCAGAAAGCCACCATCCTGTTCAATCCCAACTCCGGCCCCCGACGCCGCGATGCGGAATTGGATCGGGCGATTGGAATCATTCAGTCAGCGGGCGTTCGAACAGAATTGACGGTTTGCCGTTCCAGCCAGGAAGCCACCATCAACGCCCGGTTCGCGGTCGCGGCAGGCTGCGACACTGTGTTCGCCTGCGGCGGCGATGGCACCATCCACGACATCATTCAGGGCCTGGCCTGCACACAGGTCGCACTCGCCATTCTTCCTTTTGGCACAGCCAACGCGCTCGCTCACGATCTCGGCATTCCACTTCGCCCCAGCGCTGCGGCTCGGGTCGCCGTCGATGGCACGAGCAACCTCCGTCGCATTCCGCTCGGCCACATCGAGTATCGGGACTTCGAGGGCAACCACGCCCAGCGTTACTTCACGGTAGCCGCCGGAGTGGGCGTGGACGCCCATCTCTTCTACAAACTGAACCGCGACCTCAAGAAACAAGCCGGCATGGCTGCCTACTATTTGAAAGCCTGGAACCTGTGGGCCACGCATCGCATGCGCAGATTCGAAGTCGAGTACGCCAACGGCAGCGGCGCGAAACACCAGGCATCGCTGACCGAACTGCTGGCCGTGCGCATCCGTTTCTTCGGCAACATCCTGCGCGAGCTGGTGCCCGGAGCCTCGCTCGATTGTCCCGACCTCCGCGCCATAATGTGCCGCACCGACAGCCGCACCGCCTACCTGCGCTACGTAACCAGCGCTCTTCTGGGACGCCGATGGAACATCGACGGCATCGACCTCGTCAGTTGTTCCGAAATCGTCTGCCGGTTGCCGGAGCCGCCCGGAAATGAAGTCGACAAAAACGACCGCGTCTACGTAGAAGCCGACGGAGAACTCCTCGGCCGCCTTCCCGCCCGCATGACCATGCTGCCGGACGCTCTGTCGATCGTCGTACCCGCTGCCGGGAACTGAGATCGTTGAGAATCCCCTTCTGCAATCTAACTTCTAACTTCTGCATTCGCTCAGCTAAACTCTCAGCAGCTCTCTTGGACCCACTCACCCACTTCCTATTCGGCGCCACGCTGGGCCGCGCCGGACTCAACCGCAAGACCGCGCTCGCTACAGCCACGCTCACTCTCGCCGCCGAAGCTCCCGACCTCGACGTCGCTGGTCGACTGTTTGGCGGATCGGTCTTTGGATTTGCCCATCACCGCGGCTTCACCCATTCTTTCCTCGGACTGCCGCTGGTCGCAGCCGTCGTAGTCGGATTCATGTACCTGATCTGGCGATTGCGCGGACGTCGCACCCGCGACCCGAATCTCCCGCCGCGCTGGGGACTGCTGTTTGCCTACGCCTGCCTGGCCGGCCTCAGTCACATGCTGCTCGATTTCACGAACAACTACGGCGTGCGCCCGTTCTGGCCCTTCTCCGAACGCTGGTATTCCTGGGACATCGTGTTCATCATCGAGCCGGTGCTGTGGGTGATTCTGATTCTGGGTTTGATCCTGCCCAGTCTTTTTTCACTGATCAACGAAGAAATCGGCGCCCGGCAAAAAGGCCTCAAAGGACGATTTGCAGCGACCGTCGCATTGCTCGGCGTATTCGCCTGCTGGGGAGTCCGCGACTACGAACATCGCCGCGCGGTCGCGGCACTGGAAACACAAACCTATCAAGGTGCGGACGCGCTGCGGGTTTCCGCCTATCCGTACATGTTGAATCCGTTTCGCTGGTACGCGGTCGTAGAGACCCCCGCCGCCTTTGCCATGATGAATGTGGATTCCCTCACCCCCGTCGTCGATCCCGACGGCGAAATGAAATTTCGCTACAAACCCGAAGAAACTCCCGCCACGCTCGCTGCCAGGAAAAGCAATCTCGGACGCGTGTATCTGGACTGGGCGCAGTATCCAATAACAGAAACCGAACAGGTTGACGAACCACCCATCACCTATGTCGTGCGTTTCCGCGATCTCCGCTATGCCTATCCCGGACGCGAAGCGGCGTCGCCGCTCGGAGCGATAGTGTTACTCGATCGCGATCTACATGTGCTCGAGGAACGCTTCGGCATGCCGCCGACGAACGCGCGGGCGCGGGAATA
>JAYTFO010000506.1:0-3483 GCA_043734305.1 Acidobacteriota bacterium
ATAGAAATCGCGTCCGGTGCCAACGAGCTCATAGAGAACGCGAGTCTGCAATCGCAGCGGAGGTTGCGCCGCCACGTCAACACTCGTCACCTGAAAATCCGCCGTCAAAATTTTCGAAAACGTACTCAGGCAAGTCTGCAATTCCTGAAGAAACGAATCGGGCCGAAGTGAACGGTCCGATAGGAATGTAAGTTTGCGAGCCTCAACAGCGGGTCCGGATCGAACCAGTCGTGACTCCGACGAACGCAGCGAAGTTCCCAGAAAACCTGGGGCCAAAATTCCTTCAATCGCCTTCATGTCCTGCGGAGATCGCAGCAGAGCCGCGCTCCAGTCCGCGAGAGTCTCTGCAATTTGGTCCGCATATTTCTCAGTGATGAATTCGTCGAGACCCGCCTTTGCCTTGAGCAGCGTGGCATCCAAAGTCGTCGGGCTCCGATAATGTGGATGCAAATGGAACGCAGCTTCGGGTGACGATGCGCTGCCGCCATCAGCCCAATCGAAGGAAAGAAACGTAGAGTTACGAAGGCTCGCGGGCAAAAACGCCGCTGAGATTCCCTGGCAGCATCGGATCAGAAAATTGCGTCGGCCTGTGCTAGATGGAGGAAGGTCGACGAGATGACGCGTCTTCTCCGGCCGACTCAGAGGAAAGCTCCCAGATTCACGCTCGTGGAATCGAAAATCTACCACCCGCGCCGAAGACCGTCAAGGCGCAGGCGAATCCGCCGTCGCCTAACTCGCGCCCGGAAGAGCGTGGGAATATCCAGGCATTGGTAGAATAATGGACCAGCAAGCGTCTCGGGGGCGACAGCATGAAGGCATTGCTTCGAGAGTTGTCGTTCATTTCGCGATTGGCAGTATGCGCAGCGCTTGTGGCGGCCCATGGCGCTTCCGCTCAGACCCAACAAATTCCCCTCCAGGAAATCGTCACACCTTCGACCGTTAATTCAAAAGACGGCCACACGGTTACGTTTGCCCTCCACGGCTTCATCGAATTCAAATCGCTGGCCGAGATGTTTCCCTACATCGAGTTCCAGGCGCAACGCTGGCCGGGCGCACTCACAGACGACGAGAGGCGGCAACTGGCGCACGATTTGCTTCGCCGCGGAATTGAGAGCCGCGTTGTCTCCATGGCGGACGAGCGCCCGCTGGACGCGCTGCTCACCCACACCGCCGACGAGTTGCGGCAGGCACTCGCGTACGTGAAGGAGCCCACGCCGCTCGGTTATGCCGAGGCGTTTCTGGCAGTCCAGGAAAAATGGAAGCATTCGGTGAACTGTTGGAGCGCTTCCTCATCGCTGCCGGGCCGCGTGCTTTCGAACTGGTATCCAATTGCGGAAGGCATCCAACTTTATGGCGCAATTTATGATTCGACAGAACATTTCTGGCAGGCAGTGAAGTATCACCCCGACACAACCGTGGCGGACTTGACGGAGTTACTCGGCGCGCTGGAGCGGAAAGACTGGAGCCCGTGGATCGCGCGTCTGGATAACGATCCCAAGCTGTACTTTCCCAACGCTTATGCGGTGGAATTCCTGCGCCACAACCTGACGCCGGAACGACTCCGCTGGTTTCGCGACGAACTTGGCCGTCACGGGCTACAGGCCAGCGATCACGCCCGGACTGTTCAGCAACGAGGTTTCACACCATTCCGCTTCAGCGCGCTGGAAGAAAAAGTATTCTGGGGCGATCTGGCGGATGTATTTCATTTGGTCTATACGTTTTCCGCCCAAGCCGATCCAATTCGTATGAAGTTGGCGCAATACCATTTCGATTCCATTTATCTCAGCGACCGGCGCATGGGTTTCATCAGTGAAGACTTTCGCTCGTTGATGCTCGAAATCTGGCGCGTGAAATATCTTGCGATGCCCCGCTTTGGGGAAGTGATCCGTTCGATTCCATTGGAAATTCGGCTCGACCACTTTCTTAACGACGGCGATTCTCCGGATATCCCGATCTCGATTTACGTTGGATACCTGAACCAGATTCGCGAGCTCGCGTGGGCGGATGCTGGCCGCGAACCAAAGGGTGTGAGATGAGACTGAGTGCCGCAACCACGCCGCCCCTTCAGCGGCTGCTCGCGCTGCTACTGGCCATCGTAGCCTCCGCGATACCTCTTGCCGGGCAAGCCGCTCATCAATCAGCCAACCCGATTTCCAGGGGAACGCCGGAAGCCCACATGGGCAAGGGTTACGACGCTCTAAAGAACGATCGATACGATGTGGCCGCCGCTGAATTCCGGGCTGCTTTGAAACTAGATCCTAAATTGGTTCTGCGCGCGCGTTTTCCCCTGGGGGTTGCGCTGTTCGAATTGCACAAGCCGCTGGAGGCGCGCCGCGAGTTTGAAATCGTTCGCCGCGAAGCGGGCGATCATCCGAACGTGCTGTACTATCTGGGCCGGCTCGATCTGGATGACCGTAATTTGGCCGGAGCAATTCAGAATTTGACCAAAGCCGCCGTTGACCCCCCCTTCCCCGACACTACTTACTATCTCGGGTTCGCGTGTTTTAAGCAGGGTGACCTGACGGCAGCGGAAAAATGGCTTCAAGAAGCAGCGATCGCCAATCCTCACGATGCCCGTGTGACCTATCAACTGGGGCTGGTGTATCGCAAACAGGGACGTGAAGACGAGGCAAAAAAAGCAATGGCGCAATCGACTGAGCAGCGCCAGCGTGACGCCGCGGAAAGCCAGCTGAGGCTGGAGTGCGCCCTTAAGCTGGACAAGGGGCCGCGTGAGGACGCACATGCCGTCTGCGAACAACTCTACGACCCTGATAACTCGGATAAGCTAACTGCTCTGGGTACGATCTATGGACAGCACGGGGATACAGAAGCGGCGCTAAGGCCACTCAAGCGAGCCGCCGAGTTATCCCCACAATCGCCGCAGATGCAGTACAACCTTGCCCTGGCTTACTATCAAATGAAGAGGCTCGAGGAGGCGCGAAACGCAATCGCTCCCGCTGCCACGCGCTGGCCCGATGTATTTCAACTGGTCGCGTTACACGGAAAGATTCTAGCCCTACTAGGCGATGACCTTCCGGCCTACCAAACCCTCCGTCGCGCTCACGACATCAATCCGGAAGACTCCAATACGTCCGATCTGCTGTATCTGTCGATCCTGAAGCTTGGATACAAAAGTGGAGAGAGCGGTCAGTACCCCGAGTCAATTCGCTATTTCGGAGAAGCGTCAAAACTGCGTCCGCAGGAGCCTGGGCCGCACGAGGGAATGGCAGTCGTCTACACGCAAACTGGCCGCCGGGCGGAGGCTTTGGCGGAACAGCGGAAAGCCGATCGGTTAAGTAAGGCCGCTAACCCTGCCCGCTAGGCTACCAGCACAAGTCCCGCTATTTTCCGGGAGGTGTCGCCGTCTTCAATAACTTTACGAACATCCGATAAAATCTCTCCGTATCCAGATCCACCTGTATCTCCACCGGCCGAACCTCGACTTGAGGTCGATCCTTCTCACTCCATGTCAAGATGTTTCCC
>JAYTFO010000507.1:0-3638 GCA_043734305.1 Acidobacteriota bacterium
CATCGCGACCTGAAGCCCGCCAACATCATGCTCGATGGCCGCGGCCAGGTTGTCATGACCGACTTCGGACTCGCCGGCCTCACCGGACAGATTCAAGGCGCCGACGTCCGCAGCGGCACGCCCGCCTACATGGCGCCCGAACAACTCGCGGGAAAAGAAGTCACCGTGCAGAGCGACATCTATTCGCTCGGCCTGGTGCTGTATGAAGTCTTCACCGGCAAGCGCGCCTTCACGCCGGAAACGCTCGCCGAACTGGTTCGCACCGGCACGCAGAGCACGCCCAGCCGTCCTTCGTCAGTGGTGAAAGATCTTGATCCGGTGGTCGAGCGCGTCATCCTGCGTTGTCTGGAACCGGAGCCTGGCCGCCGTCCCGCCACTGCCCTCAGTGTGGCCGCCGCCCTGCCTGGAGGCGATCCGCTGGCCGCCGCTCTGGCTGCGGGTGAGACGCCGTCTCCACAGATGGTCGCCGCCGCCGGAGAAACTGCCGGGCTCAAGCCGCGCGCCGCAGTGATCTGCTTCGCAGTTCTTCTGATCGGCCTCGCGGCTTCCGTTTATCTCGCGATTCGCAACAGCGCGCTTGACCAACTGGATCTCGAACAGACGCCCGAGGTGCTCCGCCAGAAAGCTCGCGAACTGATCAGTCGACTCGGATACGAAGGCCGCCCCGCCGATTCCGCAATGGACTTCGACTACGACACCGACTTCACCCAGTACGTGGAAAAAAACGATAAGCCGCGTCCCGACTGGAATCAGGTTCTGCGCTCCCAGCCTCCGGTGCTTCATTTCCTGTACCGGCAGAGTCCGCAATTGATGGCTGCATCCGACTTCTACGATCTGTTGCTCACGCCGGGAGTGGTCAACATGTACGACCCGCCACCCACGCTTTCCGGCATGATCAACCTCAAACTGGACTCGCATGGGCGGCTGCTGTATTTCCAGGCGGTCCCGCCGGAGAAAGACCCTGACCTCACTCTCGCCAAGGTCATGGACTGGAATCCCCTGTTCTCGGCTGCCGGTCTCGATCCTTTGCAGTTTCAGACGGCCCCGCCGCAGTGGAACTCGCTGGCCAGTTCCGACACGCGCGCGGCCTGGACGGGAAAATGGCCGGGCAGCGGGCGTACTCTGCGCGTCGAAGGCGCGTCGTATCGCGGGCGTGCCGTGTTCTTCGCGCTGATCGGTGATTGGACCGAGCCGCCGCGCATGAAAGCGGAGGTCTCTGGCAGCAAGAAGGCTGGGCAAATCCTCGGTCCGTTGCTGGCCCTGGTCATGATGTTTTCCGGCGTGTTGCTGGCGCGCGTGAACTACCGGCGGGGCCGCAGCGACCGCAACGCCGCTTTCCGTCTGGCCTACGCGATGTTTATCGTGGAGATGGCGCTGTGGCTGTGCCGCAGCCACCTGGTCCCGGGCATCGAGACTTTTGGACTGTTTGTGCTGGCCGTCAGCACGGCGCTGTTTGTCTCGGGGATGACATGGGTTCTCTACCTCGCCATCGAGCCTTACGTGCGCCGCTTCTGGCCGCACTCGATCATCTCGTGGAGCCGGCTGGTGTCGGGAAACCTGCGCGATCCGCTGGTTGGACGGGACATCTTGTTCGGACTGATGCTGGGAACGGCCTGGATGCTCATCTTCAAGATCACTCATGTCATCCTGATCCGAGCGGGAGTTCGTCCCGACCTCGCACAAACCGAATACCTGGTCGGCGGCCGTCAGGCGTTCGGGGCATGGTGGGCACAAATTCCAGTGTCGGTGCTCGCCACCCTGGAGTTTTTCTTCGTGCTGCTCGGATTGAAGGTTGTGCTGCGGCGAGATTGGCTCGCCGCCGCCGTGTTCGTCGCGATTTTCACCTTTGCGAAAACGCTCGGGAGTGCGCACCTCGCGGTGAACGTGCCGGCGCAGATTCTCATCTACTCGATCGCGGTCGTCATCGTCGTCCGCTTCGGACTGATTCCCCTGGCCTGCGCGGTTTTTACTGTGGACCTGCTCGCCAACGTGCCGTATAGCTCTGATTTTTCGGTGTGGTTCGCGACGACGTCCGGTGCCATTCTGCTGAGTGTGATAGCGCTGGCCGGCTGGGGATTCTACACCGCGCTCGGCGACCAGACTCTGTGGAAGATGGCCCCGGACGAACGGTGACCGCATGACAGCGGACAGCCGGGTGAATCCGCACGCGCGCGATCCCGGTCTATGTCGCGACTGCCAACATTCCCACCGCATCGAGTCCGATCGCGGCTCCGTCTTCTTTCGCTGCGAACTCTCGTTGCAGGATTCGAGCTTCCCGAAGTATCCCCGCTTGCCGGTGATGACGTGCAGAGGATATGAGCAAGCGAGCGACCCCAGGTAGAGACGCGTCTCCCGGTGTGGAGGAGCCGCCCTCGCGATTAAGTATAGCTGTGTGCTATAGACAAACCGCCAGGAGCGCCCAGGGCGCCCGCGATTTCGTGGACGAGGGTTAGGCTACCTCAGCCCATGTCGACAGCACTGCGAGTCACCTGACGTAAATGCGAGGCGCTGTAGGCGGCGGTGCGGACACGCCCGGGCGCGCATCCGCTCCGACAAGCACCCGCAATCTCTATAACTCGTAGAAAACGACTGCAAGTCGTTGAAAGTTCGTTCTGGGCGCTAGGCTGCGGATAAAGTTCGCCGAATGCAGTCGGCATGACAATAGTCGCCCCTCTTCCTGGGAACTGTCATCCCGAACGCAGTGAGGGAGTTGCATTTCGCGGCGGACTACAGATCCCTCACTGCAGTCGGGCTGGCAGTTCTGAAATGATCTCCCTTCCCGCGCCCCGTCTATAATCTCCTCCTATGGCGACTACCCCACTGATTTCCGAGGAGGTCCTCGCGAAGTACGAGCCTGTCATTGGGCTGGAAGTCCACGTGCAATTGTTGACGGACTCGAAGATTTTCTGCTCGTGTTCCACGCGCTTCGGCGATCCGCCCAACACCAACGTCTGCCCGGTGTGTCTTGGGATGCCGGGCGCGTTGCCGGTTCTGAACCGGAAGGCCGTGGAGTTCGCAACACTCGCCGCGATGGCTCTGGGCTGCCGCATCAACCAGACTTCGATCTTCGCGCGCAAAAACTATTTCTATCCCGACCTTCCCAAGGGATACCAGATCTCGCAATACGACAAACCGCTGGCGGAGTTCGGGGCGATTGAGATTCCGATCGGCGGCGGCGTGAAAAAAATTGGCATCACCCGCCTGCATCTCGAAGAAGACGCGGGCAAGAGCCTGCACGACGGTTTTCCCGGCGCCGCCGAAAAAACTGGGATCGATCTCAACCGCACCGGCGTCGCGCTCGCCGAGATTGTCAGCGAGCCCGACATGCGGTCGCCCGATGAGGCCTACGAATATTTGACGCGCCTCAAAGAGATCGTCCTGTACACCGGCGTGAGCGATTGCAACATGGAAGAGGGATCGTTGCGTTGCGACGCGAACATCAGCGTGCGTCCGCGCGGGCAGAAAGAATTCGGCACCAAGACCGAAGTCAAGAACGTCAATTCATTCCGCTTCATCAAGCTGGCGCTGGAATACGAAATCGAAAGGCATATTGGCGTGCTCGAATCGGGCGGAAAGATCACGCAGGAAACGCGCCTCTACAACTCGAACGAAGGCCGCACCTATGGCATGCGGTCAAA
>JAYTFO010000508.1:0-1607 GCA_043734305.1 Acidobacteriota bacterium
CGGCGCGGGATACTATAGAAGATATGCACTGCGCTGAATGTGAACGACTCTCCAGGGCTGAAATCGACGCCACCCGCAGAGCCTCGGACGCCCAGAGCGCGCTCGATTCCTACAGCCCCGCGCCGCCATACGGCGAATCGGCAGCCCGCGAGTTCGGGCGTTTTCAACGCGTCTACGAAGAATCCCGCGAGCAGGTGCAGGCCACCCGCGCCCGCCGCGAAGCGCACAACCAGACGCACGCCATGACGATCTCCAGCTAAGGCGTGTCACGGCCTGGTAGCGCCGGCGGTCTCGCCGCCGGTCAGTTCGGAATTTTGTTTCCGGAGAAGCGACGGACTCCTGCATGGATCGGCACTTGGATTGCATCAAATTGAGCCCGCTCTGGTTAAGAGATCTTCGAATCGCCGATACGATTTGTTCGCCTGGGTGTCACTTTGCAAATTATTTGGCGTAGAACTTTGCACGCTATTTGGCCTATTCTTTCGGAATGCACGAGTCTCGCTGGCTTTTAGGAAGATGCCCTATGCGGGGTATACCCTTGATGGCCGCCCATGTTGACTTGCTCGCCAGCAGCGTAGGGCCGTGGACGTTCAACACCCGGAGGGGAAAAGAGCTAACGTGGTGAGCGTTTGACACGGGATCTCGGTTTCCTTCGCACTTCCTAATGGAGGACTACGAAAACCGAATCGACTGGAACTGGGTCTGCCAGCAGGTCGGGGTCGCCTTTCTGCCAGTGCGGAAGCTGGTTTCAGACGTGCTCATGGCTAGCTCGTGCACACCGGCGGTTGCGCTGACCACGGTGGCGTCATTGTAAGTGGTAATCTTCTGCAAGGAGCTGCGATATGTCATTTAAGTACTACGACTATGAGCCGTACTTGCCGTCCAGTGCGCCAACTAGAGCCGATGTCTATGCCGAGGTGGCTAAAACACTTGTGGATATTCTGGGTTGGGCAAGCGCACGTTATGCAGAGTCGAAGGCGCTTGATAAACTGAAGCCCGAGATTGCCAAACGAATACCTGGACCAAACGGGGGCGTTCTCGTTCGTCTTGCTTACCAAAAGGCAGAGGTCGGTCCGGCGGATTATGAAGGGCCGCGGGTGTTTCGGTTCGCGGCGATTGTGGGAGCCGGCTTTTTCCCTGGCGCTGTATTCCGCAACCGGGGAGCATCCTTCGAACCTCCGGTATGGAAGAGTTGGAAGGCCGAGGACGAATATCTCTGGATCACAAATTGAACGTAATCGCCTGCACTGCCCGGACCTGTGAATTGTCTAGTTTAGGCGAGTTCGGTGGCCGCCAAGCGTAGAATGATGGCTCACTCAGTCCCCGCTCGCGACAGAACACGCGTTCGCTTGGCCGTCGTTCTCCTGCACTGCGATCGCCAAAGGAGGCTGGCCGGCAACTCTTCTCGTGGCGTTGCGGAAACGTCCGGTTTTGCAACAACCTTGCAGGTGTTGATTTGCTGGGCTTCTTGCGTTGCAAAAGGTATTGCGTTACGGATTTGATTGGCGATACATTTGAGCAATGTGATCGGCTACGCCAGAGTCTCGACCGACGATCAGGACACCGCCGTCCAAGTGGCGGCTCTGAAGTCCGCCGGTTGCGAGCGC
>JAYTFO010000509.1:0-4715 GCA_043734305.1 Acidobacteriota bacterium
TCGCCATGGGAAATAGCGGAGACCGGAAATTCGTGCCCACGTTGAAACGGCTGAGCGAAGACGCGGATTCAATCGTTGCCGACCATGCGCAGTGGGCGCTGGCTCGGTTGATGGGTGACTGCGGCCCCCGAAAGGATTCTGGCGGTGACCAGGTTTTGGGAAGGGCACGACCTTCAGTCGTGCCGTAGAGCGGCGAATGACGCGGCTTCCAGCCGCCGAGGCCGGCTCTGTCCGCGTATGCGATCTTGTTCATTCACTGAATAAGCTGCGGAAGCCTGTAGCAAACCTCGGCGGCTGAAAGCCGCGTCGAGCCCGCGTGTTACGGCACGACCAAAGGTCGTGCCCTTCCCAAAACCCTTCTCAACCCACTCTTCCGCTAACCACTAATGCGAGCGACTACAATTCTCCCATCATGTTCCAGAGCAATCTTCTCCACAACAAACGCATCCTGATCACAGGCGGCGGCACTGGGCTCGGCAAGGCCGCGTCGCAGCGCTTCCTCGAACTCGGCGCCGAAGTTTACATTTGCGGACGCCGCGAAGAAGTTCTCGCCGCCACCGCACAGGAACTACGCGACCGCACCGGCGGCACAATCCATTTCCGGCGTTGCGACGTGCGAGACGCGGCTGCGGTCGACGAAATGGTCGCCGCCATCTGGACCGCCGGCCCGCTCGACGTCCTCATGAACAACGCCGCTGGAAACTTTCTCGCGCGCACTGAAGACCTTTCGCTGGGCGCGTTTCACTCCGTGCTCGGCATTGTTCTGATGGGCACGCTGCACACCACGCTCGCTTGCGGACGCCGCTGGCTGCAAGCCGGACACCGCGCCGTCGTGCTGAACATCACCACCACGTATACCGAGACTGGTTCCGCCTACGTCGTGCCCTCCGCCATTTCCAAAGCGGGCGTGCAGGCCTTGACGCGCAGCCTGGCGGTCGAGTGGGGCAATCGCGGAATCCGCATGAACGCCATCGCTCCGGGGCCCATTCCGACGGAGGGGGCGTTCTCGCGACTGCTGCCCCGGCCCGAACTCGAGCAAATGGCAAAACAGAAAAATCCGTTGGGACGCTTTGGAACTGTCGAAGAGTTTGCCAACCTCGCCGCCTTTCTCGTCAGCGACGGTTCCGGCTACATCAACGGAGAAGTCGTCACCATGGACGGCGGCGAGTGGTTACAAGGTGCCGGAGAATTCACCGAACTAGGCCGCCAGTTGACGGAACAGGAGTGGCAAATGATGAAACCCAAGAGGCAGTAGCCAGCACCTAGAAGGTCAGAGGTGAGAGGTCAGATTGCAGAGGTGAGAACCGAGTTAATTTTGGATTCACCTCTGCAATCTGACCTTTGACCTCTGACCTTACTGGTTTCTGGTGGGCCCGGGGTGACTCGAACACCCAACCCTCGGATTAGAAATCCGATGCTCTATCCAGTTGAGCTACGGGCCCACAGCTTTCTTTACACTTCATGCCAGAAAGTATCATAGCAAGCGCGGCGGACTGCATTCGCTATCTCTCAATCTGTGTGATTGTCGTGTGCACCCCGCCGCCACCGTTGTCCTGAGCACCCTCCGAGCGCAAGTCATGATTGCAGCACGCGTTCGCGACCATCATCCCTCCGCACTGGGCCTGAAATTGTTGTGTGCTCACCCTCAATCAAGGGGCTTGGATAGGTCATTAATATCGCCAATTGCCTACTGTAAACCACACATTTACAAGGCGTTAATTCTAGCAATAATATTACTTGATTTGTAATATATTTTGCGTCAGACTGCTTGAGTTCGCTCTGGAAAGAGTACGGGGGAGGAGAGAACTTATGACTGGGAAAGAATTCAAGCTGGCCCGTAAAGCGCGTGGCTGGAAGCAGCAGGATGTCGCCCAGCGCTTGGGTGTCTCGCAAACCTACGTCGCTTTGTTGGAGAGCGGCAAACGGAATTTTCCTCCGAGGTTGACTGGAAAAGCCGTCACTCTTCTCGGGATGAATCCTTCAGCCCTGCCGTTGGACACACACGTTTCTGCCGATGCCGAGTATTTGACGCGCCAACTTTCTGCGCTAGGCTATCCTGGCTTTGCTCATGTGCGTCCCGTTCGCCGGAAAAATCCAGCGGAGGTACTTCTGGCGGCTTTGGGAAATGACAACCTGGACGCAAGGGTTGTGGAAGGTCTGCCCTGGTTACTCCTGCAATACGGGGTCATGGGCGAAGCCTGTACGGGATGGATGGTTGAAAAAGCCCGCCTGCATGGTCTAACCAATCGACTGGGCTTCACAGTGACTCTTGCGAAGCAGGTTGCGGAGCGGAAGGGCGAAACGACATCCGATGTTTATCTCGCTCTAGTTCGGCTGGAGCAGGAACTGAATCGTACTCGTCTTGCAGTGCCGGACACTTTTTGTCAGGACCATCTTTCGCAGCGGCAACGCGAGTGGCTACTCAATGCCAGGTCAGAAGCGGCAAAACACTGGAATTTGTTGACCAACTGGCAGCCGGAATACTTGCAATATGTCTGACCTAGTTCTGCCACAGCCATGGCACCAGTTTGTTGTGGACGTAGATCGGAGCCTCTCCGACGCGGTGGAACTTCATTGCGTGGGAGGCTTTGTTCTGACCGCTGTCCATGGCGTCCCCAGGACTACCGCGGACCTGGACTACATTTCTGCCATTCCGCGCCAGTGTGTCGAAGAACTAGACAGGATCGCGGGCCGGGACTCAGCCCTCGCCAAGAAACATAAGGTTTTTCTGCAAGCCGTTGGCGGAGTCGGCGATTGGCCGGAGGATTACGAGAGTCGTCTCACGACCCTCCCACTCGGGTTGAAAAAGCTCACGCTTCGGATTCTCGATCCCTACGACCTAATCCTTTCGAAGCTCACTCGAAACAGCCCCAAGGATATGGAAGATGTAAAGGCTCTGACACAAAAGCTAGAACTGAAATTTGATGTGCTAAGGAATCGCTTCCTAACTGAGATGAGTTGGGTTCCCAACCGGGTACGGCATGAGCAGACCCTCGAAGTATTTGGAAGGATTACTTTTCCAGGTAAGGCGCTGCGTAGAACAGGAATCCAATCAACAATCTAGGACGTGCCGGGTCCGCTGACATCGGTCCCAACTCAAGGCCTTTCCCATCGACTACTCCGTCCAACACCCAACCGGCGTATTTGGCAATCGGTACGCACGACTGCTATCCAAAGCAAACCGCCAACGTCTAGATGCTAGGTGGTATTCACCGATTTACATTCCGATAACCCAAAGCGCGGGAGCTCCCTGACCCAGCTTGCCGCCATCGTTCAAAAGGAGATACGCAATGTACCCAGGAAAACCGGCTCGGCTCGCAGCCGTTGTAATTGTTGCGATCGGCGTTTTTGCGTTGATGGCCTGCAACAATTCGGGCGGTGCCGCGCAGTCTGCCGCCACGACCTCTGACGGCGGCAAGATTCCCATCACCACCAAGTCCGACGAAGCAAAGAAAGAATTCCTCGCGGGCCGCGAGCTTGCCGAAAAATTGCAGGCTCAGGAATCGGTGGCGCATCTGGACAAGGCCATCGCGCTCGATCCCGACTTCGCTTCCGCCGAACTGGCGCGGGCTAATACGGCGGCCACTGCCAAGGAATTTTTCGAGCACCTGAACAAGGCCGTCGCTCTCGCCGGAAAGGCCTCGGAAGGGGAGCGCCTTCTCATCCTTGCCAACGAAGCCGCAGCCAACGGCGAGGTCGTCAAGCAGAAAGAATATCTCGACAAACTCGTCGCCGCCTATCCCAACGATGAGCGCGTCCTCTTCAATCTCGGCAACTATCATTTTGGCCAGCAGGAGTACGAGCAGGCGATTGCACACTACAAAAAGGCCACTGAACTCGCTCCCGATTATTCGCTCGCCTACAATTTGCTCGGATACGCCAACCGACAGCAGGGGAATTATCCGGAGGCGGAGCACGCGTTCAAGAAATACATCGAGCTGATTCCCAACGACCCGAATCCGTACGATTCCTATGCCGAGCTGCTACTCAAAATGGGCCGCTTCGACGACTCGATTGCGCAATACCGCAAGGCGCTCTCCATGGATGCTCACTTCGTGCCGTCGCACTTCGGAATCGCCGCCGACCTCATGTATCAAGGCAACCATGCCGATGCGGCTGCCGAACTCCAGACGATGGCCGGTCAGGCGCGCAATGACGGCGAACTGCGGACCGCTTACTTCGGCATGGCCGTGGTCGCGGTCGACAACGGGAAACTTGATCAGGCGGCGCAGCACATGGAGCAGGAGTACGCCGTCGCGGAAAAGAAGAACGATGTCGCGGCCATGGCGGCGGACTTGCAAGCCAAGGGCAACATCATCGCCGAGATGCAGCGCTATGACGTCGCAAAGCAACAGTTCGATCGCTCGCTCCAGATGGTCGAGGCTTCCACGCTTTCACAAGCCATCAAAGACAACGCTAAACTTCAGCACCATTTCAACCTGACTGCTCTGGCGATCGGGAAAAAAGACTACGCAGCGGCGAAAGGTCATGCGCAGGAATACCGAGCGGGCGCCGACGCGTCGAAGAATCCGGGACAGATCAAACTCGCCCATGAGCTTGCCGGCCGGCTCGCTCTTGCGGAAAAGGACTACGACACAGCGATTGCAGAACTGGAGCAATCCAACGATCAGGATCCCCGCAACCTGTATCGCCTAAGCCAGGCGTATCAAGCCAAGGGCGACCATGCCAAAGCGATGGACTACTGCAAGAAGGCA
>JAYTFO010000510.1:0-6039 GCA_043734305.1 Acidobacteriota bacterium
CGGCGCGGCTGAAGCCCCACTCATTTATGGAGTCTATTCGCACGCCTGAAGGAAGGCATGCCCTTTCAAAGAACTATCGGCGCGCAGATGCCTCCCGTCTCATTGCACCTCTCGTTGCGGCCTCCCCGTCCGGCTTGGATGCTTGCCCAGCGCTTCAGGGGGGAAGTGGGAAAGTGAGTCAAGTTCCGGAGGGACGACCGATGTTCTCACAGGGACTCGCCGGTGCTGGGATTGGTCCTAAGAGAATTGTGGTGCCATGCGACATGCAGCGGACTACCCTCCCGCAATCGCCCCAATCACAATAAACGGTTCCTTCCCCGACGCGACTGCCGCGGGCAGCGGCTTATCCGGTGGCTCGTGAGACAGATCCTCCTCACAAGCGAAGAATCGCAGAAACGCCCGCCGCTGTTGCGTGCCATGCTCGCGGATCGTACCCCGCAGCATCGGATACCGCGCCTCAAGCGCATCCAACACCGACCTCTGCGTGACCGGGCCCTCGACTTCCAGCGTTACCTCGCTGCCCGCGTGCGCCAGGGTTCGGAGATGTTGGGGGAGGATTACGCGGATCATGGTTCAGTCCGCATCTCGAAGTTCCAAAGATGTTCCACCGCAACTCCCGCCGCCAGGGTCTCTTTGTATGAGCAAAAGCATATTCCGTCTGGCTTGAGTGCTTAGGTTAATTAATTTATCAGTGGCATTGTAACCTTGATCACCGGCGTGTCCACCTTCGACGTGCAGGACGTAGGTTCCGGGAGGCGCTGTGTTAAATGCAAAACCTCCATCAGCGCTGGATGCAGTGGAGTAGACATGCCCAGTTGTCGGATTTTGCAATTTTAGACTTGCCCCGACTATCGATACATCTGTGCGATGCACTAGATTCCATAGTGGCGTACCGCCCTTGCCAGGCTGCGAATCAATCAACTTGCCCGCAATTCGTTGTGTTGCAGGAGCTTCATCACCCCATTCAAACGCTAGTTTTCGTTTGCCTTCTCCAGTCGGTCGATCGTCAACGTGAAAACACCGAGAACCAGCGCTGATTCCAAGTAATTGGACGTTGAGCCAATAATCGCCCATTGGAAGGGCGGCGACGCGAACCTTTCCATCAGAAGAAGTGAGCAGAGTGAACTGTTTACCATTACCACTGACCTCGACAGCCACGCGCGCAAGCGGTTTGCCAGCATGCTTGACCGTGACCACGAAGCTCTCTCGCATCTCTATCCCGTGGTTGAGGCAGGAAGCCATCGAACAAGCATTCGCAGGGATAGAACTGCCGCAGTACGGCAACGTAAGAACAGCGATCGTCAGGAGCTTGTTCAACATGAGCCTTCCTCGTTGCCTCACAATCCTATTCCCCACTCACCCCAGCGTCTGCACCTCCACGCTAAGCACCGCCGGCAGATCCCGCACAATCGGATTCCAGCTATCTCCCGCATCCGCCGACGCGTACACCTGACCGCCCGTCGTCCCAAAATAAATTCCGCACTTGTCGAGAGAGTCCACCGCCATCGCGTCGCGCAGCACGTTCACGTAACAGTCCTGCTGAGGCAACCCGCGAGTCAGCGCCTCCCACTCGTTGCCGCCGGTGCGGCTGCGGTAGACGCGCAGCTTGGCGTCCATTACAAAGTGCTCGCCGTCGCTCTTAATCGGGACAACGTAAATCGTTTCCGGCTCGTGCGCGTGTACATCGATGACGAATCCGAAGTCGGTCGGCAAATTCCCGCTGACTTCTTTCCAGTTGTCGCCGGCGTCGTCCGAGCGCATCACGTCCCAATGCTTCTGCATAAACAGCACTCCCGGACGCTTCGGATTCATCGCAATGTGGTGTACGCAGTGTCCGACTTCGGCGTCCTGGTCAGGAATATATTGCGAACGCAATCCGCGATTGATCGGTTTCCAGGTCTTGCCGGCGTCGTCGGTGCGAAATGCACCCGCGGCGGAAATAGCGATATACATCCGCAGCGGATTGCTGGGATCAAGAATGATCGTGTGCAGACACATGCCACCCGCGCCCGGCTGCCACTTCGGACCCGTCCCATGCCCACGCAATCCAGAAAGCTCCTGCCAGTTCTCGCCACCATCGCCGGAGCGAAAGATGGCCGCATCTTCCACGCCCGCATACACCGCATCCGCATCCGTCAGCGACGGCTCCAGATGCCACACCCGCTTGAACTCCCACGGGTGTTGCGTGCCGTCATAAAACTGATGCGTGGTGAGCGGCTTGCCCGTTTCCGCAGACACATCATAAAAAAACTTGTTGCTGGCCGCCTTCGGAGGCCCCGGCTCAGGCGCTTCTCCCGGCGGCGTCCCGGGCTGATGCCACGTCTTCCCACCGTCGTCAGACCGCTGAATGATCTGCCCAAACCATCCGCTCGTCTGCGACGCATAAATCCGATTCGGATCCACCGGCGACCCTTTGAGGTGATACATCTCCCAACCGGCGAAGTGCGGCCCGCTGACATCCCATTTCTCACGCTTCCCGTCCGCCGTCAAAATAAACGCACCCTTCCGCGTCCCCACCAAAACCCGTACTGTGCTCATGTTTCGCTCCCGCTTGTGAAGTTAGTTCCTCGTCAATCTGTACCCAAATCTTGTACCACTTTTCCCGACTCTGGGCATAGGTTCTGCGTACAGGACCGATCATAAAATGTCAGTCGTGGAAGAAGAACCCCCTGGGTGGGGGTTTTGACCTCCGTCGCTTCACAGCGAAGACAGCTCAGGAAGCGCTCTGTGCGTTGAAAGCCCCCGAGTCCTCCCCCGCCATCGCAGCATCTAATCCGGAGAGTAACCAAACGGAGCATAGCCCTGATCCTGGTACGCGTCCTTTTCCTAGCCCTGTTCCTCGCAGCCGTCTACGCAGTCCAGCGTTTCTGGTTCGTCCGCGCCTGGTCCTGGATCGCAACCCTTTCGAATCCCAACTGGCGCCTCGGCCTGCACGCCGGATTGATCCTCCTCGCGATTGCTCTATCCACCGCCCTGCTCGATCCGCTACTGGGACGAGCCGTCTCCCGCCTAAGCTTCGGCAAAGTTCTGATCACATTTTCCAGCCTGTGGCTGATCGCGTCTTTCTTTGGACTGATCGCCGTGCAATCGGTGAGCGCCCTTGAATACGTCACCAACCTGGCCGCCCGCCTGCGTCCCGGAGCCATTGCTGGAGGATTCAATCCCCAGCGCCGGGCGTTTTTTCAGTACGCCGCCATGTTCGCCGGCAGCGTTCCATTTCTCGCCGCCACCTATGGATTCGCCGCCGGCCGTCTCCGTTACACCATCGAGCGCGTGGACGTCCCCATCGCCAATCTTCCTCCCGCGCTCGACGGCCTGCGCATCGCCCAACTCAGCGACATCCACATCGGCGACTACATGCCCCCCGCCGAAATCGCGAGAGCCGTAGACATGGCCAACGATCTCCATCCCGATATCGCATTCGTCACCGGAGACTTCGTCAGCCGCGAAGGCGATCCGCTGGAAACATGCATCACTGAACTAAGCCGTCTGCAAGCACCGCTAGGCGTCTACGGATGCAACGGCAACCACGAAATCTACGCCGGAGTAGAAGACGAAGCCCAACGCCTCTTCCAGGAAAAAGGCATGCGCCTCCTCCGCGCCCAGAGCACCGTGATCGACCACAACGGCGCCAGCTTCAACCTGATCGGCGTCGACTATCAGCGCGACCACATGACCAGCGGCGGTCCCACCGGCCCCATGCTCCGCGAGATCGAGCACCTGATCCGCCGCGACATACCCAACATTCTCCTGTCTCACAATCCAAACTCCTTCAACCGCGCCGCCGACCTCGGCATCGAACTCAGCCTGGCCGGCCACACCCACGGCGGACAAATAAAGTTCGAAATCGTAGACCACAGCGTAAGCCCCGCCCGCCTCATCACTCCCTTCGTAGCCGGACACTACACATTGCCGATGAAGAACGGCCACGCCGGCGCCGGAAGCGTCGCCAACAAAGCCGCCTTGTACGTAAACCGCGGCCTCGGGACATTCGGCTTCCCGGTAAGACTTGGCGTCCCCCCCGAAATCACCTTACTAACTCTGAGAAAAGCCTGACCGCAGCCTCGGCATCTAGCCGGCGGCGGGAACCCCGCGGGTGCCCCTCGATGTTTAGGTGGTCGCGATAGTGGGTCACACACGCCCGGGATCGGCCATCCCTATTTGTCAGTGATGTCAGGAAATGGCAAGAACTCCGCTTCGGGCGGACCGATTGTAACCCCGTATTCCGGTGTGATGAACTCGTGCCCGAGGTAAATAAGAAAGGGGTCGTACGTAGTTAGTCTCTTCGCCTTGTAGTGGAGGGCACTGGCAAGCACGTCGCTATCGGCCCGCTTCAGTCGGATGACTTGGTTGCTGGGAACTCCTGCTTTGATGGCGTTCGCCTTGAGTTCAGGCATTCGCCTGCTGTCGAATCGATGCTGCAATTTTCCACTCAGCAATGCGACATCCTTGGTTGCCTGAAGTGTTTCGACGTATGTGTTGTCAAGAAATTCATTGACCCGGTCGTGTGCTGGAGTGCCGTCACTCAGTTCAACCAGTTCGGAAATAACGACCGCAGGAATTCCAAGAATTGCGCTCCCTTCTTCGAAAAAGCGAGTCTGTGACAACAGTGCTGCAAGTTTGTCCTTTTCGCCATTCAATATTCCCAAGACACAGCACGAATCCCAGACATGGAGTTCGGGCTTACTCGGCATCTCGCAGACTCCTTATGTACGAGACTGAATCTTGACCGTCGGGGAGATGCATAAGACCCACCAAGTCGCGGAGATTGATGGGAGAGCGGCGCGGTAGGACCCTAATGCGGTCAACCTCTGCCGCGTACGGCCAAGGCTCAGCCGGGCGATACTTGAGTTCACCTGTTATCTCAACTGTGCCTTCGAACCCTTCGCCCAATTCCGTCACCAACGAACTGTCACGATAGATGCACTTGACCGGCTTATTCGGCGCTAGGGGCAGTTGCAGGCGGAACGAGCGTTCCTCCGGGTTCCAGCTATCGAGAACAGCCAATCGACCGCGAACACTTCCGTGCGAGGTGTACTCCCGCCGCTCGAGAGGCAGCTTGTTCGCTGCTTCTTCAACTCGACGCTGCGTTAGGGCTGTGATCGGCTGGCGATCTCCTGCAATGCCATTTCCAACTGAGACGATCCGGTTAATTGGAACGCTGAAGACGAAGTCCTTCAACGCTTCAAGCGATGAGGGCGTGAATTTCGGCGTAGCCACGCCGGTTCGTTCGATGGTGCGGAGACCTTGTTCCCAGTCCCGCACTAGTGCGGGTACTACTTTGCCCGTTTTTGGTTTTACAGGCTCGACCTGTATATATGCAGACGATTTCCGCAGATCAACAATTTCCCAACTTACGCTTTGGCCCTGAGAATGCGCAAAAGACTTCAACGCCTTTAACCACTTCTCGGCTGTCGCCAAGAATTCGTCCGCATCCACGTTCCTTCGCTTTGGGTCCGTCGTTTCAATCTTTAGCGAAAGCGACAGCTGACCGTCTGTGTTTTTACGTTTTGACATCGATGATGTGGGGAAGTGAACCGTCAGGAATGTTATCTAACGGGTGCATTGTATACAAGGGAGATTCGATCCGAGTCGTTTCACGAACGGTCATCGCCCGAGTTATCTTCCGCTGCACTCAAGTTGTACGTAGGCGTGCTATAATTTCATCTTAACGCCAGCCCTATAAGCACCTGTAGATACAAGAGCTTAGCAGTAATCGCGCCGTCGGCAGACGACCCGTGCGCCGCTTTGACAGAGAACTGGCAACTAACACCCGAGACCTGCACTCATGCCTGACGACAAGAACCCCGAACTCCCCCTGACTCCTCCCGGAGGCGACGGACCGACCGGCCCCGGCGCCCTCAACATTGTGCCCGTCAATATCGAAGAGGAGATGAAGCGGTCGTACCTCGACTACTCTCTCTCGGTCATCATCGGACGCGCCTTGCCGGACGTTCGCGACGGATTGAAGCCCGTCCATCGCCGCATTCTCTACACCATGTCGCAGATGGGCCTCGCCTTCGGACGCCCCACCCGCAA
>JAYTFO010000511.1:0-3894 GCA_043734305.1 Acidobacteriota bacterium
CCTGCGCCTCGGGTTCACTGGGCTGGGTGGTCATAAGAAGAGACAAACCCCGCTGTTAATCCACATTCTGTGAGCCATAATTCGCTCATAACCTCCTGGTCCGACACCGCCGTCGGCGCAGGTTCCTAGGTTAATGCGAACGTGGACGGGGCGCGAGTTCATTCCGGCTTTGTGGGCTGGGAGACCGCCCGTCGAGATGTACGCGCCAGTCCACTCTGTTCATCGCGGGGGGCTCCCCATCCTCTGCCATCAAAGGATGGGGAGCTAGCCGGCACTGTGCCAGCGCGAGCCTGGGTCAATGATGCATATTCGCCATCGACTTCGAATCAAAGAATAGGAAGAAGTTGGTGGGCGTTTCGATCGCCTCGCCAGCGGCTTCGGCATTCTTCAGTTTCTCGGAGCTCGTGATTCCGCTGGTGCCTTCCGCATTGGGCCATTCCTGCGGGCTAAACACCAGTACCGTGATCACCTGCCACCAAATGGGCTTGGTGTTGAGGGCATCATTGTTGACGATGTGGCTGTGGTTGGGCGTCGGGACAAGAATATTCTGCTTGGGTGTCTTCGGCACTTTCCCGAGGGCGGCTAAGGCGGGGAACAAATCGACCTTGGAGGCGTGCATCGTGCAGGTGCCAGGGCGCGAGCCCTTATCGGGGCACTGAACATCGACGAGCGGGTGCTTTTTAAACCCTTCAGGCACGGCGCCAAACAGCTGAATCAACGTCTCGCCTAAACCTTTGCTAAAGGCATCGTTGGGGTTTTTGTCGTTGTTCAGTGAAAACATCGGCACTAACACAAACAACGGCTCACTCTGCCTGGCCGGTATCCCGGTCGGGTCAATCGTAGAGGGGGCCCCCACCTGGCAAATCGGGCGCTGGAATTCATTAGGATCCGACTGCGCCTTGATGCCGTCATAGTCTCGATCATCGAAAGGCTGGTCCACGCAGTCGAAGTTTTGCTCGTAGGTGAAGGTCAGCACCTTGTTGGCACCAAACCCGAGGGTCTGATTGGGCTTCAGATTGGTGCTGCCCAGCTCTGGCGCCTGATCGGCCGCGAAGCTCAAACGGCTTCCTAATGGTAATACAACGAGTGCCGAGATCAGAAGTGGTAGCCAAGGTCGCTTTTTGGGAGTTCCCTGTCTTGTGTACATACTAGTTCCTTTGTCTTGTGTTGATAAAAGTTAGATCGTCACCCCCTACTTACGAGCCCGCCTGGCATGTGGATGCAAAAAGCGGTGATTCACCTCCGGTAAAAAAGGCTTAGTTGATCGTAAGAATGCTCCTACGAGAAGGTACCCCGCGAAAAATCCACTGGGTAGCAATGGCTGCGGGTCGGCCCTTCGTGCGGGCACCGTGAGCTATTCAGATCTCGAGCGCGCTTAAGCATGCGCTGCGCACCTTCGACGCCGATGCAACTCCTGGGGAGGGCCCGCGATCCGGACCGAAGGAAACCGCGTATTTATGATCACGCCGGCTTCGCGCTTAGCCCGTGCTCAATATCAAACCTGCTTCGAAAGTCGAATATCCGTCAGGCCATTGGCGGCCTTTCCATAATCAACAAGTCCAAGACTCGCCGGGTTCTAACGCACCGATAGGCGGGAAGCCAGTTTCCGGCAACAACGCCGGTCAAGGGGAGCCGGGCGAATGCGAGGTCGCTACGTTTCCTTTGCCCCAGAAAATATCGTACTTGCGGTCGAAGCTGACCACCATGAGGCATTCCATCTCTTTCTGACAGACGAACCGGTGCGGGACCCGGCTCGCCATGACAGCAAAGCCACCCGCCAGAAGTTGACTTGCTGGATGACCGGGCATCTCCGTGAGCACCGTTCCACGGATAACGATCAACTGCTCTGCCGCCGTGTGGTAATGCCACGGTACTACACAGCCCGGGCTCGCTTTCAGCAGCATGGTCGAGGACCCGGTCTCAGGGTTGCCCGTTTCGAGTGCATCGGACAGGCATTTCACGTCGTCATCGGCCGAGAAATGGAGGGAAGACAGTGGCTTCACGTCACCGACCATCGCGGGTTCCGCATAACTCATCCACGCGGCGGAGAGCAGGGCCGCCGCGGCGATTGCATGCACCGCAACTAGAGCACTATTCATCATTGTCATTCCTCAGCGGGCTTTCGAATCCCGCCACTGACTTTTTCGTCGAATTACAGGGTCTTAAGGTTGAGTACAATCTCCTGAATGCGTGGTGGTTTCGTCGGAGCCAGCGTAACGCTACCTGCCAGCCGCCCGTGCGTACAACGCCAAGTGAATTCCCCAGAGAGCGCGCTTGTTGCGACTATTGCCGTTGCAATATCACAATCGCCAACCTCCTTCTTGAAGTGTGCAAGATCTCGTGCCCATCCCGCCGCATCGCGGTCCAACAGGAAATTCATCGCGAGCTTCTCCGAGACCACCGTGACATCACCCCGCTGGTAAATCGCTCCGACTGCTCGATAGGCGCTTGCGAGATCCTCGCTGACGGGTAACGGGCGGTCTTTAAAGTATCCCGCCTTGCTTAAGGCAACTGCCGCGTCCCATACCGCTCCAGAAGGGCCAGCATAAGTTCTATTTGCCAGCGCGAATATGCCGACCCCGTACTCGGGCAAGAGCAAGACGTGCGATCCGTATCCTGGGTACCCGCCGCTATGTCTTAATGTCAGCCCAAGATCGCAGTCGATCGCCACCCACATACCCATGCCATAGGTCGCTGCCTGCCTGCATCCTTCCCCAGTGTGTCCGGGGCGAGGCACACGTTGAGGGAAATTCGACCCTTGCGCCAACTCACGTACTGTCGCGCGCTTCACCGGCCCAGTGTCTACCTCATCGCGCGGTGGCCATGCAGACAGTAGGTAAGCCACCCATTTGGCGTAATCATTCGCGCTTGTTTGGATACCCCCCATGGCACCAAACGCACCGTGCGCCAGCGTAGGTTCGAGACGCCAGGAATCGTCCTCCCACCGGTAACCGAGCGCGCGACGTTCACGTGGGGCGGCATCGACGAAAAAACCGGATGACCTCATGCCGAGGGGCTGCAACAGTGTGTGCGAAATAGTCTCAGCGTACGGATGCCCGGACACGTTGGTAATGATTCTTCCGAGCAGGGCAAAGCCAAGGTTTGAGTATTCCATTGCAGTTTCCGGAGCGCGGGCGAATGGCACGCCCTCGTGCAGCAACCGGGAAAAGTCGGGCTCTGGCAGTGGTGTCTGTCTATCGCCCCATGGGTCATCGGTTACGAAGCCCGCGGTGTGGTTCAACAGATCCCGGACCCGAATACGTGGCGAGTCTAGTGTGGGGTACTTCCAACCGCGTAATTCCGGGACGTAAGTCTCTGCAAGCTCGTCAAGGTGGAGTTTCCCATCGTCGCGCAGCTTCAATACGGTAAGCGCCGTAAATGCCTTGGTCATCGAGGCGATTCGGAATAAGGTTTCCGCGGTCACCGGTCGATTTGAATCCAGGTCCTGACTTCCGATTCCGCGAACGTGCACGAGTCGGCCGTTTTCCACGATGCCATAGACGAGACCGGGAACATGCGAATCGACCGCGTAGTCCGCAAATATGCGATCTACAACTGCGAATATCTCAGTCTGGGGCGGGCCTGGTGTTTCGGTTGAGCCAGCATTCGAAATGTGGATCAGCGCCGCCGTTGTTGAGGCGATGACAAGCCTTGTGCAGCGCCCGAAGAGCCTTCCGGAGCGCGTGGATTGGCCATCATGAATTTCCATAGTTTGACCCTGCCCCAGCCGATGATGATGGTAACAAGCCTATGCGGTAGGATCTATCGCCAGGACCCCGAGGAACCGCAGGCTTCAGCGACTCTGAAACCTGGGCATCACGGATCCACCGACCATTTACCGCTGACTGGAGCGCCACGCATGTCCGCAGCCCGACTGCTTTCCGCGGCCGCCCT
>JAYTFO010000512.1:0-13369 GCA_043734305.1 Acidobacteriota bacterium
TCCCGATGTTTTCTCGGTATCTTACTTGGCTCGATCGTATGCCATCGCCCAGTTTGTTTCGGCCATTGGTCATGAAGTAATTTGTGACAAGGTTTGCACAGACATGCCAGATTGTTCAATGACGCCGTGCCGCCGTCCACAAAGCGGCGGAGATGGTGCGCGCGCATGTGCTTCAGCAAAATGATCTTGAAGCACCCCTCACATTTCTTCCCGGCACGTTCGTGCACCTTCCGTCTAATGCTGAATGAGATTCGCTCGCTCGACTCCATGCGTCGCCGTCCATCCCCAAGTGTTCCTTGTCGTGCGTGGACGCGAACGTATTCTTCGACTAGAACGGGTTGCCTGTTAATGCGAGTTCTGATGAACATTTGCCTGGCGTGTAGCCCGGTCCAACGCATACAAGATAACTCACGAGGGCACCCTCCAGGGTCCGGATCAGTCGAACTTCTCGTATAGTCATTTCATGCGCGTCATCATCGCAGGCGGCGGCACTGGCGGACACGTGATCCCCGCGCTGGCCATCGCTCATCAACTGAAGAAGCAGTTTGCCGCCGAAGTCCTCTTCATCGGCACGGCGCGCGGCATTGAGACTCGTCTCGTTCCGCAAAGTGGATTTCCGCTCGAACTCATCAAAGTTGGCGCGCTCAAAAACGTCAGCCTGATGACCCGTGCCAGGACGATGTTCGATCTGCCCAGCGCTCTATGGGTTGCGGGACGCATGCTCAACGAGTTCGATCCCGACGTAGTGATCGGCGTCGGCGGCTACGCCTCCGGCCCCGCGATGTTCGCTGCGATCCGGCGACGCATTCCAACGCTGGCGTTTGAGCCGAACGTTGTTCCGGGGTTTGCGAATCGTATGGTTGCCCGCTGGGTCTCGGTGGCAGCGGTACATTTCGAAGAAACCTGCGAATACTTTCCTCGCTGCAAAGTGACGGGCGTTCCGGTGCGCGAAGCGTTTTTCGGTATTCCGGCGAAGCTCGGCGGTCCGCCTACGCTGCTCGTCTTTGGTGGGAGCCAGGGCGCGCGCGCCATCAACCAGGCGATGATTGAATCGCTTCCCGGCCTGCGCGAGAGAATTCCGGGGCTGTACATCATTCATCAGACCGGCCAGCGCGACTACGACACTGTTCTTGCGGCCTACGAAAAAGCCGGTGCATCCGGCGAAGTCCACAAATTTATTGACGACATGCCCGGCACATTCGCGCGCGCGGATTTACTGGTCTGCCGTTCCGGAGCAAGCACCGTCGCGGAAATTGCAGCGGCGGGCAAGGCCGCGATTTTTGTACCCTTTCCCCGCGCCGCCGACGACCATCAGAATGTGAACGCGCGAGCGTTGGAGCGTGTCGGGGCCGCCATCGTTGTCGAGGAGTCGAATCTGGAAGCTGCGTACCTTGTTGACACGATCGCTGCTCTGATCGGCGATCCGCACCGTTTGCAGAACATGTCGATGGCGGCGAGGTCTTTGTCGCATCCGAAGGCAGTTGAGGAAATCGCAGAGATTATTGAGGCATTGATTCATTGAGTCATTGAGTCATTGAATCATCGAATCATTGAAGAGACTGAATTCAATGAATCAATGAATCAATGACTCAATGATTCAATGCCTCAATAGCTTGCGCTCTCGCAAATGTTCTATCATCAGCGTTCATCCGCGTTGATCCGCGGAAAAGAAGTTTTCAATGTTTGCCAAGATTCAACGCATCCATTTCGTAGGCATCGGCGGCATCGGCATGAGTGGGATTGCCGAAGTCCTGCTGAACCTCGGCTACAAAATCTCCGGCTCTGATCTGAAGAGTTCTGGCGTCACGCAGCGCCTGGCTTCTCTGGGAGCGACGATCCACGACGGGCACGCCGCTTCGAATGTGGCCAGCGTTGACGTGGTCGTAACCAGTTCCGCCGTCTCGAGTGACAATGCCGAAGTCGCCGAAGCCCGCCGACTGCACGTTCCTGTGATCCCGCGGGCCGAGATGCTGGCCGAACTGATGCGGCTGAAATACGGCATCGCGATCGCCGGCATGCATGGCAAGACGACCACCACTTCGATGGTCGCAGCCGTGCTGGCCGCCGGCGGCCTCGATCCAACTGTTGTTGTCGGTGGTCGCGTCGACGCTCTAGGCTCGAACGCGCGCCTTGGCAAGTCGCAATATCTGGTTGCCGAAGCCGACGAAAGTGACCGTTCGTTTCTCAAGCTCTCGCCGATTCTTTCCGTTGTCACCAATATCGACCGCGAGCACATGGACTGCTATCGCGACATGCGGGACGTCCGGCGAACGTTTCTGGATTTCATGGAGCGTGTGCCGTTTTATGGCATGGTGGTGGGCTGCAACGACGACCCGATCCTGGAACGCCTGTTGCCGAGAGTTCATCGTCGCGTGACGACCTATGGGACCGCGCACGGTTCTGATTTTCTGATTCGTGTCACCAGCACCGGGGCCGCGCCCGGCGAACGCGTGCCGCTCACGCGATTTCGAGTCACCTACAAAGGAAAAGACCTGGGCGAGTTCACGCTGCACGTTCCCGGGCTCCACAACGTGCTGAATGCGACGGCGGCCATTGCGGTTGGAACGGCGCTCGATATTTCGCCCGACCAGATTCGCTCCGCGCTCGATCAGTTTCGAGGCGTCGACCGTCGCTTCCAGCTTCGCGGCCAGGCCGCCGGCGTCACCGTGATTGACGATTACGGACACCATCCCACCGAGATTCGAGCCACGCTCGCTGCCGCCCGCGAGTGCGGATTTCAACGCGTCCACGTCGTTTTCCAACCGCATCGCTACACCCGCACGCGCGACTTGATGGACGATTTCGGTACTGCTTTCGCCGATGCCGACTCCATTTTCGTGCTCGACATCTATGCCGCGAGCGAAAAGCCGATCCAAGGCGTGACTGCGGAAATTCTTGCCCGGCAGATTGCCGAGAAGGGCCATCGGGACGCCGTTCATATCCCATCGTTTGTCGATGCGTCCGCCGCCGTTGCCGCGTTGGCAAAACCGGGGGATATGATCCTTACCCTGGGCGCCGGGAACGTTTCGCAACTGGGGCCGATCATTCTGGAAAGGCTGGGGACCAAGTAGGTGGTCGATGGCGCTAGTCATTGGTCGGCGGTCGTTGGTCCTTCGCTTCTCGTTCGTCGCGACTGGTTTGAAATTACAAAATTACCCGATCACAAAATTACAAAATCCACAGCCCGCTCCCAACTTTGCACTGTCTCATTTCGCGAAAAGCAGTTATAGTGAACTCGCTCAGCGGTTTTCTGACGACAACTGATCGAACGAGTGGCGCGGAAATCTAGTTCCACTATCGTCCAGGAAGAGTTGTATCCTCTTCCCAGCCAGGCTCCCGACCGCGAGCCCTTCGACGACTCGCGTCTACTCGATTTGGAAGCGGAGCAGGAATCTCCTTTTCTTCGCGGACAAAAGCGGGTCTCGGCGCGACGCAGTTCTCTCCCCAAACAAACAGCTCATCGACTGAAGTGGGTTGCGCTCGCAGTTTTCGTGCTGGCGATTCTCGGTACGGCCGCCATCTCACTCTACAGTTACGGAAAACATTCCTGGCGTTTTCGCATCGATTCCAGCGACCAGATTGAAATTACCGGCGCGCAGCATGTCACCAAATCGCAGATCATGGAAGTGATGGGCGGCGATATCGGACGCAACATTTTTTTCATCCCGCTCGCGCAGCGCAAAGTGCAACTCGAACAAATTCCATGGGTGGAATCAGCGAGCGTGATGAGATTCGTTCCCAACCGGCTGGGCGTTGAAATTCACGAACGTACGCCGGTTGCGTTTGCCCGCATCGGATCGCGCATCTCGCTGATCGATGCCGGCGGCACGTTGATGGAACTGACGCCCAGCACAAAGAAAAAATATTCATTCCCCGTCATTGCCGGCATGAATTCCGGCGAGCCTCTCTCCATGCGCTCCGCGCGCATGAAGAACTACAACGACCTGGTGCAGCAACTCGACTCCGGCGGCGCGAACTATTCTCGCGAACTCAGTGAAGTCGATCTCACCGATCCCGAAGATGTGAAAGTCGTGGCCGCCGATCCGAGCGGCGAAGTGCTCGTCCACCTTGGTTCGGGAAATTATTTACAGCGTTACAAGACCTACGTCACCCATGTGCAGCAGTGGCGTCAGCAGTTCGACAAACTGGAGTCTGTCGATTTGCGTTACGACGGACAGATCATCGTGAATCCCGATCTCGAGGGAATTCGGCACGCGGCAGTTTTGACCCCGGCGGCTGCGAAAGCGGCGATGTCAGCGGGAGTAAAGCCCGCGGCCATCGTGAACTATGAAAAGTACGCGGCGCATCCGGTTCCGATGGGGCCGATGCCGGTGAAGAAGAAGACGGCTAAGCTCGCTGCGAAATCTCCCACCAGCACGGCGACGCATCGCGCTGCAGTCGCGCCAAAAGCGAAGCACTCGGCTGCGCCTACGAATGCAGGAACGCACTCCGCCGCGAGTGCTGTGATCCCGGCCTCCGCAAAGAAATCGATTGCGGACTCGGGCAAGGTTCCCGCCCCCGCGCAAATATCGAAAACGGCTCCGGCCGTCGAACTGCCAACAGCGCCTGCTTCGAAGCCAGTGCAGTCGGCGGCATTGCCGCCTTCATCCGGCGCGGGCAAGAAGAAGCCGAGCGCGGGTATTCCGAAGGAGGCTTCGCCCAACCAGCGATAACCATGCCCAGTCAGCCTCAGAACTTCATTACCGCCGTCGACGTAGGCAGCGCCAAGACCTGCGTTCTGGTCGCCGAAGTCGGCGAACATGGACTGCGTTATCGCGGACACGGCATAGCCCAATCGCGCGGCCTGCGTAAAGGTGTGATCACTGAGCTTGATAAGGCGGTGAGCAGCATTCAGAAGGCGGTCGAAAGAGCTGAAGACGTCGCCGGCATTGCCGTGGAGCACGCGCTGGTGGGAGTCGCCGGAGCGCACATCCGCGGCATGAACAGTCACGGCGGCATCACGTTCGGCGCGCGCTCCCGGGAAATATCTCGCGACGACATCCGCCAGGCCGTCGACAAGGCGCGCACCATGCCTCTGCCCGCCGACCGTGAGATTCTTCATCTGCTGCCACAAGAATTTATTCTTGACGACCAGCCGGGCGTGCAGGACCCCACCGGCATGATGGCCACGCGCCTCGAAGTGCGAGTACACATTGTCACCGGCGCATCGAACGCAACACAGAATGTAGTAACCGCGGTGAACAAAGCCGGCGTGCATGTGGACGACACGGTCTTCGAGCCGCTCGGTTGCGCCGACTCCGTGTTGCGCGCCGATGAACGTGAACTCGGCATCTGCCTTGCAGATTTGGGAGCCGGTTCCTGCGATCTGATTGTCTTTCAGCAAGGAGCGGTTGCGCACACGGCTGTGATTCCCGTTGGCGGCGATCACTTCACGAGCGATCTTTCGGTGGGCATGTGTACCGGCCTCGCGGAGGCGGAAAACTTGAAGAGGAGTTTTGGCAATGCGGTCGCGACCCTGATTCCGGAGGGCAACGAAGTAGAAGTGCCGTCGGTCGGCGATCGCCCATCGCGCATGATGCCGCAACGGATGGTCGGAGAGATTCTTGAGCCGCGCGCTCGCGAACTGTTCGAAATGCTGCGCGAAAACCTGCGCCAGGCAGGTGTTCTGGACCATTGCATCGCGGGATTTGTGTTGAGCGGAGGCGCGTCGCGGCTGCCCGGCATCCTTGATATCGCTGAGTCAGTACTGCGCAAATCCGCGCGCCTGGCCTGGCCGACGCCGATGGCGAAGATGCCCGCGTTGTTGGCCGAACCGGAATTCTCAACCGTTTTAGGGATGGTGTACTACGGCCACCGCGCGCGAATAGCTCGCGGGCTTCAGGATGGCGGCTGGAGTTCGCGCATGAAAGCGATGTTTGCCAAGAAGGGCGCGTAGAAATTACGGCTGCGAGCTGCGAGCCGCGAGCTTGGGACTGAGAACCGAGAACTGAGAACTGAGGTCAATATGAATGACGACAACGGACTCCGCATCAGCTTTAACGAAGAAGCCCGCAACGACGCTCGCATCAAGGTAATCGGCGTCGGAGGCGGCGGCAATAACGCCGTCAACCGCATGATCGACTCCGGCATGGAGAACATCGAATTCATCGCCGCCAACACCGACCTGCAAGCGCTGCGGATGTCGCGTGCCGCGATCAAGATCCAGCTTGGCGTGAAGTTGACCAACGGACTGGGCGCAGGCGCCAACCCTGAAATCGGACGCAAAGCCGCGCTCGAAGATTCGGACAAAATCATCGAGGCGCTCGAAGGCGCCGACATGATCTTCGTCACCGCCGGACTAGGCGGCGGCACCGGCACTGGCGCGGCGCCGATCATCGCGTCGCTCGCCAGCGAGATGGGCGCGCTCACGGTTGCGGTCGTCACCAAGCCGTTTGCGTTTGAAGGCAAACGCCGCATGCAGCAGGCCGAGCGGGGCGTGTCAGAGCTGATGGAGTCGATCGATACCACCATCGTCATCCCCAACGAAAAGTTGCTGGGCGTCGCCGAAAACGCCGGCTTCTTCGAATCGTTCCGCGTGGCCGACGACATCCTGCGCCAGGGCGTGCAGGGCATCGCCGACATCATCACCATTCCCGGCATCATCAACCGCGACTTTGCCGACGTGAAGGCAATCATGGCGGGCATGGGTTACGCCGTGATGGGCACGGCCACAGCCTCTGGAGAACGCCGCACCATGGAAGCCGCGCAACGCGCCATCGCGTCTCCGCTGCTCGAAGCCGGAGCCATCGACGGAGCGCGTGGAATTCTCATCAACATCACGGGATCAAGCTCGCTGAAACTTGCCGAAGTGCAGCAGGCTTGCACCATCATTCAAGGCGCGGCCCACGAAGATGCCAACATCATCTTCGGCGCAGTGCTCGACGAAAAAATGAAGGACGCGGTCAAGATCACCGTGATCGCAACCGGCTTCCGGGAGTCGGGGATGCGGCGTCCACGGCAGCACGAAAGCAGCGATCCGGTCATCGTCTCCCGTTACTACGAGCGCTCTTACACACCGGAGCCGATGATCGAGCTCGAACCTGTTCAGCAGCGCGAACCGGAGTTCGAGCCGGACATGCCGGCCTCGTTTCAGACTCCCGTGCCCATGATGAGCCAGTCGCACGCTGAAGTGATTTCTCTCGACAGCATGCGCGTGCCGCCGCCCAGCTATACGCCGGATGATCTCGATGTGCCGGCGTTTCTTCGTAAGCGTAATGAAGTAATGTAGCGCCGGCGGCCCGAGCAGGCTGAAAACAGATTGCTGAAAAAACCCGCTTTTGGGTGGCGCAGCGGTTCACCGCTGCGATAACTGCATGTTTCCATTGTGGGCTTTAGCCCCTGAGGGCTGGGCGCCGATTGGTCAGCAATCTGGGAAGCCGAAGATCAAGAATACAGCGCTTATCGCAGCGGTAAACCGCTGCGCCACCCAAGCGCAAGTGCCAGAGCTGGTTTTTCAGCCTCCTGTGAGCTAAGGCCCGAGGGCACTGGAAAATCGCTATGAAGTTGTTAGCCGGCCGGACGCCGGCGCTACGCTTAGTCCAGGACCGGGCGCGGAGAAAAGGGAATCGGTTTTCCCGCCACTACTGCGGCGGGATTGTCCTCCACCAGCGCCTGGGCGTACTCGGTCCCCACAATTTCTGCGGCCAGGTCGCGTGCTTCGGAGAGGATCGGAACGCGGCGCTTGGTGTCGTGCGCGTCGGTGGCGAGGAAATGCACGGCTGACCGATCCAGCAACCAGCGCGCGATGATCTCGGGCCGTTCGCCCCAGAATCCGGTCAGCGCCGAAGCTGTGATCTGCACCAGACAGCCCTGCTCGGCCCATTCCAAAACGCGTTGCGGCGTCTGTTGAAGGATTGGGTTGCGCTCGGGATGAGTCAGAATGGGCGTCAGGCCGCGATCGCCCAGGCGGGTAAAGCAATCCGCGATCTGAATGGGAACACTGAAATTGCTGAGCTCGATTAATAAATAGTTTGTGTCGCCAATCGTGTAGGTGTGCGGCTGCTCCAGGACGCGCTCCAGGTTCTCGTAGGAAAGGTGAAAGTCGCAACCCAGACTGAGTTGCAGCGACGTTCCCACCTTGGACTGAAGTTGTCCGAGAATTACTTGCAGATAATTTCGATCGTAGGCATAGCGATCGTTAGCATGCGGCGTGGCCACCATGTGCGTAATGCCGTCGGCGGCCGCCATGCGGCACATTTCCACGGCGACGTCCCAGGATTTCGGGCCGTCGTCGACCTCCGGCAAAATGTGAGAGTGGATATCGAACACGTTACGTCTTTCGATTCTAGAACAGAAGACTGGCTGCGAGCTACGAGCTACGAGCTGCGAGCTACGACAAACTGTGTAAGCGTGAAGCCCGAAGCTCGGAGCCCGCAGCCCGCAGCTTTTCACCTGCTTCGACAGCTAGTTACTGATGAGACACCTGTACGCTATTCGCCGCTTGGCACCGCTCGTTCGTTCTGGGAGAGTAAATATAAGGAAGTTCTCACAATCCATGGGCGCACAACCGCAGTCGCTTCCACTACCGGAGTTGAGTGTGTATCGCCGCTCGACCGCGGTCGTTTCGCGTCAGATATCCGGCGAGACGCTGGTTGTTCCGATTCGCGGAAAAGTGGGCGATCTGGCCTCGATCTACAGCTTCAACGAAGCAGGATCGGTTTTATGGGCGGCGCTGGAGCAGCCTCGATCGTTGGAAAACTTAGCCTCCGCGCTTTGCCAGTCGTTCGAAGTGGAGTGGGATGACGCGCGGCGAGATGCGAATGCATTTGTGCAGGAAATGCAGGCAGCGGGATTGCTATCAGCCATTTCGAGCTGAAGTCCGCTGCGGAGTACTAGAAGCGTCGCTGGTCGATTGTCGTTAGTCGTTCGGATGGTTGCGGAGTTGTGCAGGGTGACAATTCCCAATCGACCGACGACCAATGACCAACGACCGTCTTGAGGGGGAGTGTCATGCGGCAATTAGTTTGCCCGGGTACGGGGCAGCGATGAATACCCAGTCTTATGGAGCGTTTAGCGAGTCGCTCCACCAGCGCTATCTCGGTGAACGCGCGCCCCTCGAAGTGTCGATTGAAATGACGCGACGCTGTCCCCTGGAATGCAAGCACTGCTACAACAATCTGCCCATGGGCGACCTGGCGGCGCGCAACCGCGAACTGACTAAAGAAGAGCACTGTCAATTGCTCGATCAGTTGGTCGACATCGGTGCCTTCTGGCTGCTGTACTCGGGCGGAGAAATTTTCGCGCGCAAGGATTTTCTCGAAATCTACACCTACGCGAAGCAAAAAGGATTCCTGATCACGCTCTTCACCAACGGAATCCTGATCAACGAACGCATCGCCGACTACCTGGTGGAGTATCCGCCGTTCGCAATCGAGATCACGCTCTACGGACGCACCAAGAAAACCTACGAAGCCCTTACCGGAATTCCAGGGTCGTACGAACGTTGTCTGCGCGGCATCGATTTGCTGCGCGAACGCGGCTTGCCGCTCAAGCTCAAGACCGTGCCCACCACCATCAACAAACATGAAGTGTTCGCGATGAAGCGTTTTGCCGAAGATGATCTGGGGCTCGAGTTCAAGTTCGATGCGCAGATCAATCCGCGTATCGACTGCTCGCAAAGTCCGCTGGCGGTGCGGCTCTCGCCGGAGGAAGTGGTAGCGCTGGACATGCACTCGCCGAAAGCGGCGGACGAATATCGGACTCTTGTTGAACGAGACATGGCCAAGCCACCGGCTCTCGCCCAGGTCGACACGGTGTATTTCTGTGGCGGGGGAATGAAGACCTTCGCAGTCAATGCGTATGGGCACATGAGCATTTGCGTAATTTCTCAGCAGGAGACTTACGATATTCGGCAGGGCAGCGTGCGCGAAGGCTGGGAGAAATTCTTACTGGCGGTGCGCACGCGAGAGCGCACGCGTCCGACGAAATGCGTACCGTGCAAGATCCAGTCGCTATGCGCCATGTGTCCGGCGAATGGCGAACTGGAGAACGGAGACAAAGAGAGTCCAGTCGCATTTCTGTGCGAAGCGGCGCACCTGCGCGCGCTGACGTTGGGTTTGGAAGTACCCGCGCACGGCGATTGCGAATTTTGTAGCGGTGCTGAACTGCAGCGTTTGCAAGAGGCAGCAGCGCGCATCCGCTCCGCCGAGACGAACGTCGAGGACTGGATCGAGCCGGTATCGTTTTTCCCCGTTCTCAATCAGGCTGCTCCCCGAACGGGTTGTGGGAGCTGCGGGGCGGGACATTGAGGCCTACATCGCATGATTGAACCCAACCACGATCCCGGAGCAGAAGCGAAGAGGCCCTACGAACCACCCAGGGTGATGGCGATTAGTCTCCGTCCCGAAGAAGCGGTTTTGGGGAACTGCAAGATCAGCGGGTCGGGAGGGCCGGTCCAGGTGAGTTGCGGTGTCTTCTTTGTGTCTTGCAAAACGATTGGATCTTGAGCATGAACTCCTCCGCCATTTCCGGGTATGTCGCGGATGCGCTCGACCCATGTCTCGTGGGCGGGTCTCGCAGCCGCTTTGCGATTGCGGGGATCTCGGTCGAAGTGCAAGGTAACGATCCACAGGCGGCAGATCTTGGTCCGCAGTTGTTGCCGTTCGCAACCGTCGGGGACACGCCCGCGGACATCGATGTGCAGGTCGAGTGGAGTTCCACGATCACGCCCGCCCGGGGACGCGAACTGTTTCACTCCGGCTGTTTGTGGAACGTACGCGAGTTTGGCGACGGATTTCTCTTCGACTTCGTCACCGAACATCTCGGGCCCAAGCCGTACAAGCGTTTGCTAGTGGACAAGAATTTTCAGCACTCTCGCGTCATCCTCAACCAGGAATGTTTAACTGCCGACGATGCCAGCCGCGCGTTGGAATATCCCCTCGATGAACTCTTAATCACGCACCACCTGAGCCTGGGACGCGGCGTCGAGCTGCACTCCTGCGGCATGGTTCGCGAGGATGGCGAGTCGTTTCTCTTGGTCGGACATTCCGGTGCGGGCAAAAGCACGACCGCTCGTCTTTGGACACAGCACCTGCCGGTCGAAGTGCTAAGTGACGACCGCATCATCGTCGGTCGGACACTCCCGTCCGACACCGCTGACTTTTGTCGGCACCAGATCAACAGCAACAGCGTCGGACAAGAGTGTCCGACCCACAAATCAAGCCACAACTTCGTCATGCACGGGACGCCCTGGCACGGAGAGGCAGCTTTTGCTTCCCCTGGCAGAGCCCCGCTGCGGCGGATCTTCTTGCTGGAGCATGGTCCCGAGAATCGCATCGAGCGGCTTTCGCCCGGCGCGGCGGTCGGGGAGTTACTAGCGCGCAGTTTCACGCCTTTTTATCAATCGCGATTTGTGGATCCGGTGCTAGCGTTGCTCGAAGAGTTGGTGGATGCGCTGCCCGTCTATCGTTTCCATTTTGTTCCTGACCGCAGTGCGGTGGAGAAAATCCTTGAGTTCCGCGACTGAACTACGGAGCGATTCTGCCTTGTTCGAGCAATTGAGCCGGGGACTGCTGGCCAGCGGCCATCAGTTTCAGTTTCAAGCCCGCGGACGGAGCATGCTTCCTCTGATCCAGGACGGCGAAACTTTGCGCGTTGAAAGCGTGCCGCCCAAGCGCCTCCGCGTCGGCGATATCGTGATCGCCAAAACTCCGCGCGGACTCCGCGCTCATCGCCTGATTTTTAAAGATTTCGACCGCGATTGCTTTCTCACCCGCGGCGATGCCAGCCAGCAGAGCGATCCCCCAGTGTCTGCCCAGCAGATTATTGGGCGGGTCGTGCTTAGCGCCCGGACTCATTTAAGAGCGCGGATTCACTCTCTAAAACAGCGGTTGCTCCGGCAAAGCAAGCGCTGGCGAAGGTCCCTGGCGATGTTGGCCGGGCTGCTTGTTCTCGCGGCGAGCTGCACTTCCGTGAACGCTCAGGTCGTTTTCGATTCCGTTACCACCGGGGCGGCACGGCCCAATACCGCCGGCCCTACGGTCATCAATTTCAATCACACAACCGCCAACGTTGCCAACCGGCTGCTGGTGGTGGGCGTGTCGATGAACATTTCCGGCAACGCCGGCGCCACCGTGACCGGGATTACTTACAACGGAACGGCGCTCACCCAGCTCGGTGTTCACAACGACGCGGGCAACACACGCCGCGTCGAGATCTGGTATCTCGTAGCGCCTGCGGTCGGAAACCTGGTTGTTTCCGTTACCGTGACCCTGCCCAACGCGGCACGCGTTGGTGTAACGGCCGGCGCGATGACCTTCACGGGCGTGGATCAGACGCTGCCTTTGAGCGCGATGGTTTCGAACGACGGCGCGGGTGGTGCGTTCTCACAACTCGACATCCCAAGCGGCTCGAATCAGATGGTGTTTGACACGTTGGCCGCGGCGGCCACTTCCAACATCACCGTCGGCCCTTCGCAGGCGCCACGGTGGAATCTGACTTCAGGTGGTGTTGGTGGCTCGGATGTTAGTGGCTTTGGCAGCACTAACGTCGGAGCGGCCAGCGTGCCCATGTCGGAGACCTTCAGCGCCAACACCAACTGGTCGGTGGCGGGCGCGTCTGTGATGCCCCTGCAAGCGGATGTGGGCGTTACGGTAAATCCCGGCGGTGCCGTTCCCCTCGGCAGCAATCTCACCTTCACGATCACAGTCACCAACAACGGCCCGACCACCGCGACCGGAGTCACGCTCACGGACACGCTCGCAGCCGGACTGGTATTAGTTTCCGCAACGCCCACCCAGGGCAGTTGTTCGGGCTCCGCCCCGATCAGCTGCCCTCTCGGAATTCTGGCGGGAGGTGCGAGTGCGACTGTCACCGTGATTGCGAGCGCGGCCGCGAGCGGTTCCTATACCAACACTGCGTCCGTCACTGCGACCCAGCCTGATCTGAACACGGGAAACAACTCCTATACGGCCGTGGGCATTGTGCAAAGCAACACCTGCGCCACCCCGGCCATCCTGGGCGCTGGTGGAATCCTGGCCGGAGTTGTGAACACGTACTATCCGGCGACCGCGAGCGTGACCGCCGGCACCGCCAACACGACGATTCCGGTGGGCGCCGCGCGTGGGGCGGCCGCCACCATCGCAGCCGGTGACTTGCTGCTGGTCATCCAGATGCAAGATGCTGACATCAACAGCACGAACACTACCAGCTACGGCAATGGCGCGACCGGCGCGGGTTTTACGGCTATCAACAACTCCGGCAACTATGAGTTCGTGAAGGCGACCGGCGCGATCGCCGGCGGTGCGATTCCGATCGCGGGCAGTGGCGTCAACAGCGGACTGATTTACAGCTACACGATCGCCGCGGCGACTGGCACGAAAGGCAAGAGCACTTACCAGGTGATCCGCGTGCCGCAGTACGCGACCGCCGC